>VBFX01000300.1 GCA_005889395.1 Chloroflexota bacterium | reverse complement strand
CCCTGATCGCCGCTGTCGCCGGCGGGGCGGACCTGTCAGTGGGCTCGCGCTACGTTCCCGGCGGCGCCATCCGGGGCTGGGCTCCCGGCCGCCGCGTGCTCAGCGCCACCGCCAACTTCGTGGCCCGCCGGCTGCTCCGGCTGCGTACTCACGACTGCACCGGCGGATTCCGCTGTTACAGTCTTCGCGCCCTGCAGTTCCTCGTCACCCAACCGCTGCGATCGTCCGGTTACTCGGCCCTGGTCGAGCTGCTCACCCGTTGCGAGCGCTTCGGGCTGACGATTGTCGAGGTCCCGATCACCTTCACCGATCGCACCCTGGGCCACTCGAAGATCTCGCGGCAGGAGATCTTTCGCGCCATGCTCACGGTGTTCCGGCTCGCCGGCCGCCGTTCGTGAGCCGCCGGCGCCTGCTTCAGACGGCCGTCCTCCTCGCCGTCGGCGTGCTCATCCTCTATGGACTGCTGCGCACGGTCCATCCGGACCAGGTCGGCCGCGCGATCCGCAACGCCAATCCCGGATGGATCGCGGTCGGGCTCGCGGGGTATCTGGCCTTCATTCTGATCCGCGGCTGGCGGTGGCTCGTGATCTTGAAAGCCTCCGCGCCGGCGGCGACGCTCGGCGACGCGACGGCGGTCACCGCCATCGGGTTTGCGGTCAATGCCGTGTCGCCCTTCAAGCTCGGCGAGCTCTTGCGGATCGGGACGATCGCCCCGCGCGCCCGAATCGGCGTTGGGGAGGCGACCGCCACCGTCGTGGTCGAGCGCGTGCTCGACGTGCTCGCCCTGCTGGTCATCGCCCTTGCCGCGGCGGCCGTCGCGGGCGGAGGCTCGAACAGCTTCGGGTTATGGAGCGGCGTGGTGGTGATCGCGGCGGGCTCGCTCGTCATCGGCGTCGTCGCCTACTTGATGGTGAGCTATCCGCAGGCCACGCTCGCCGCGATCGATCGCGTCGCGGCGCGGATGCCCGCGCGGGTCGGCGCCTTCGTCGACCGTTTCGCCGCCTCGGTCATCAAAGGGCTCGCCTCGCTTCGCTCGCCAGGGCGGCTGGCGACGGCGGGCGTTTTGAGCCTGTTGACCTGGCTCTGCATCGATGTCGGGTTGATGGCCTGCTTTCGAGCCCTGACGCCCCAGCTCTCCTTTCCTACTCTGGCGCTCGCCTGCACGATTTTCATCATCAGCCAGGCGATCAGCATTACTCCCGGCTCGGTCGGGACCTATGAAGGCTTTTTCCTGCTGGTGCTGAGTACGTTCGGCGCGCAGCCCGCGGCGCTGGTCACCGCAGCCGCGGTCCTCAACCACGTTGGCAATATCCTGGTCCTCTTGCTCGCGGGCGCGGTCGGCGCGCTATGGCTTCGCATCCAGCGGCCCGCCTTGCCAGTAGGGTTGGAGCGCCCCGTCACGAGTTAACACCGACCGCAACTCGAGCATCGCGGTGTAGGTCGGCAGGATGAAGAGGGTCTCCCCTACCGGCGTCGCCTTCGCGGCACGCGCGAGGGCCTCGCGCCAGTCCGCGACGACCTCGAGGCGATCGTCGGGCAGCTCGGCATATTTCAGCCGGACGCGCAGGTCGAGCGCGCGGTCACCGCTGAGCACGATGTGACGCGCCGCACCCTTGAGCTGCTCGAAGTCGACGTCCCAAATCCACGAGACGTCCTGCCCGTCGGCGATCCGGTCGTTGAGCGCGATCAAGAATGACGTCGCGTGGCCGAACTGGATGGCGGTACGCAGCACTTCGTTGAAACCGGTTGGGTTCTTGGCCAGCAGCAGCACCGCCGGGCGCTCCTCGACGACCGTCCGTTCCATCCGGCCGAATGCCGGGGTGAAGTCGCGCAACGCAGCGGCGCCCTGTGCCAGTGGCACCTCGAGCGCTTTGGCCGCGGCGAGCGCCAGGACAATGTTGTAGGCGTTGTAGAGCCCCGACAGGGGGACATCGACATCGACGTCCTGCACGCCATCCGTGACGCGGAGGCGCATGCCATCCATGCCCCGGATCGAAACCTTGGTCGCCCTGACGTCGGGCGGGGGCCGCGTGAAGTCGCCCCGGGGGCAGCGGTAGTGACCGACGTGCCCGAAGTACACCCCTTCGAAGATGAAGGGGCTGCCACACCGTGGGCAGAATTTCGCGTCGGCGCCATGGCTGAGCTCCGATTGCAGCAGTGACGCATCGTCGAGGCCCGCGTAGATCACGCGCGGCAGGCCGTCGCCAAGCGCCGCCACCATCGGGTCGTCGGCATTGAGCACCGCGGTCATTCCCTCGGGTCCCTGGGTGAGCGCCCTGCGGATATGGGCGGCCGTCGTCTCCAGCTCGCCGTAGCGATCGAGCTGATCCCGAAAGAGGTTGGTCACGACGATCGTTCCGGGCGCCACTTCCTGCACGAGTCTGGGCAGGCTCGCCTCGTCGATCTCGAACAGGCCGATGGTCGCGGGCAGTTCCCCGGCCCAACTCGCGCGGTTGATGATCGCCGCGGTGACACCGAAGACCAGGTTGGCGCCGGCCTGGTTCGCGACAGTCGGATGACCCTGCGCCTCGAGGATGTGTCGCAGCAGCGCCGCGGTGGTCGTCTTGCCGTTGGTCCCTGTGATCACGACGGTGCCGTCGCGGAGCGCGCGCGAGAGCTTTGTGAGGATGGCCGGGTCGACCCAGCGCGACACATCGCCCGGGAGCGTCGTGCCGCCTCCGCGACGCAACCCTCGGCTCAGACCCGTCGTCAGCTTGCCGGCCCAGAGCGCCGCCGTCCCGCGCGCTCCCAGTTTGGCGCGCATCAACCCAGCGCGGAGACCGGCCGGCAGACCCAGGCGGGATAGCCGAGTTTGCGCGCCGCCGCCAGAGCGGCATCCGCCTCCGCTCGACCGGCGAAATGCGCGAACAACGCGGCCCCGGTGCCGCTCATGGTCAGGTCAGGCACAACGTCCTGCAGGCGATTGTGAGCCTCGTCGAGTTGAGGAAATAGATGCCGGCTCGCCGCCTCCAGGTCATTGCCAAAAACCACTTCGCTCTTCTTACTCGGTGGAAATCTCGACCCGCGGGCAGACGACCAGGAAGCGCCAGCTCGAGGGCACAGCGGGTAGCGTCGCGACGGTAGACCCCAGGCCCGTCGCCCGTGCCGTACCCCCGGAAAGTAGGAAGGGCACGTCCTGCCCAACGGCCGTGGCGATCTCGGCCAGCTCGCCGTGCGTGAGCTTCAACTCATATAGAAGGTTGGCGGCCTTGAGAAACGCGGCGGCGTCTGCGCTGCCGCCGCCGAGCCCGGCGCCCATCGGGATGCGCTTGAAGAGACGAATCGTGAACGGCAGCTGACGGCCGACATGACCTTCCAGCTCCCGAGCCGCCTTCAGCACCACGTTCTCGCCCTCGGTCGCCGGCCCGACCAGGTCGAAGACGCGGCAGTCCGTTCTCTCGACGTATACGAGGTCGTGCAGCGAGATCGTCTGCATGACGGAATCGATGTCGTGGTACCCGTTGGGCCGGCGACCCGTGACGTCGAGCGTCAGGTTGAGCTTCGCGTAGGCCGGGAGAATGAGCGCCATGTCGTCACGACTCTAATTCACCCTCCCCTACTCGTGAGGGCGTTGGGAGTCCACTAGACCCGCTGCTTATCGTCGCGAATCACTTGTTCAGCATCCTCGAAGCCAGGCGGAAGGGGAACCCGGAGCAGCCTGGACCGCAGTCGAATCCGCCATGCCATTCCCGGCATCAGCGCCAGGTTTCTCATCGCCTTCCTGAAGGCTTCCGGATTGTCGAAGAAGATGCGATGGAAGTAGCGAATTTGCTGCCCGACGATCAAAAGCGGGGCCAGGATCGCGGCGATGATTACGAGTACGAGGAAGCCGATGAGCCCAGCGATCATCCACCAGGGCACAGTCGTCGCCCTGCGGCCGGAGGTCCCAGGCGGGCATTCTGGAGCTGTAAACGCGGGCGAGCAGGCATGCGCCATCGTAGAAAACGAGACGGCATACGTCGCAAGATACACACGCTGGTTGGTTGCGAGCACCGTCCCCACCGGTCCAGCCGTCTGGTCGATCGTCGCCATGGTCCCAGGCAGCCATGATGGGTTCGTCGCGGTCGCCAAGCCGCCGCACGGAACAGTCAGCAGGGAGCTGCTTCCGTTGGCCGTCAGCTTGAACGTTCCCGTCCCGGCGGTCCCGATCTCGCAAGTCAGGGCGACCGTCACGCCTCCCGACGTGGCTGCGGCGGCATCCTGCGCAGGGCTCATAGCGATCGCTGCCGCGATGACCGAAAACAGTCCGAAACATGACGCTTGCATCGCGCCTCTCGCCAAGAGTGGGCGACCGTTCAGCACTCACTTAGTGATCGGGTTCGGTCTCCGGAACCCTGCGAAACTCGGCCTGGGCAGCCACAGACGAACGAACACCCGAGAAGTTCCCGTCAACCGCTGACCGTGACAGTTGCTTTGCCCTGGGATGGATTGAGGCCGAGCGAGCCGACAAACATCCAGCGGAGGTCGTATAGGCCGGGCTGCGTCCCGGAGGGAACGGGGATTTGCATGGCGAACCGGACCGACTGGGCCGGCGCGATGGTGCCGACGGGCCGGCAGTTGAGGACGTGGGACTCTTTGGCAAAGGCTCGCGTGCTGCTGGCTGCCCACTCGAGGTAAACCGGGCACTCAGCCGGAAAGACGACCGGCTGGCTGCCGGCGTTTTGCAGGGTCACGGTGTACCCGAGGACCGAGCCCGGCGCCACCGCCGGCGGGACGGCAACGCTGATCGTGAGGGACTCGAGCGGATTCGGCGTCGGGCTTGCGGCGGGGGCTGGCCACTGTTGGAAGGCGCTGACCGCCACGCGACCGTAGCACGGTGCGATGCTGCTCCACCTGCTCATCGCATCGCTGACGGCGACCCGCGGGCTGCTGCCCCCACCGGGAAACGACACGACGACGGCGGTTGCCTCTCGAGGAGTGGGCGCGCAGGCAAATCCCGCCCCGTCGTGCGTCTGCCATTCAATCCCGACGTACGCGATACCGGCGCGGGGAATGTACGCCTGGACGTCGGCCGTGCCGGGCGGAACCAGGACAGGCTCGGGCGGCGGCACGCCTTCAGCGGGCCTCGTGGTCAGCGGAATCTGGTGCCCGCCACTGTCGAAGAGCTGGACCGCGGGCACGCCCTGGAGGACGCAGGCACCGGCGGATCGGTTGCCAAACAGGATCGAGGCAGCGAGCTGGCCGCCGGTCAGGGCGCCGATCCCGCCGAAGACCGCCTGTAGATCAGCGGCCTGGCAGGCACGGGTGCCGGCCGGGATCACGGTCGGCGATGGCGTAGCGAGCGGCATGGCCGTCGGAGTCGCGCTGATCCAGGGCACCGGAGCCGTGGGATCATTCTTCATGCCGGCAGCGAGGTGCGAGCCGGCCGCGCAGCCGCATAGGGTGATGGCGAGAACCGCGAGGAGCAGAGAGCGGGCGCGCATCTACAGATATAACGGGTCGACCCGCCAAGAGTTACCGAAATGTCTGGCTGCTCTAGACTCGCGACCGATCGCGCCGTATAACAGAGAGGACGAGGCCGACTTCTTCACTTCGGAGTAACATCTCGACGCCCAGGTAGCTCAGCGCGCCGAGCGCCACGGCAACGAGAACCGCGACCAGCGGCCGCAGGCCGCCCTGCAGCGAACCACCCGTGATCAGGAAAGCCACTCCGGCCGCGATCGCCGCCATCGGCACGACTCCGACGATCGCGCGGCGGGCCGTCTGCAGGATCTGCCGACCCTCGAGTCCGCCGAGCCGGCCGCGCAGCGCGCGTCCCAGAAGAATGGCATTCAATGTCGCGGCGATCGACGTCCCCAGC
>VBFX01000299.1 GCA_005889395.1 Chloroflexota bacterium | reverse complement strand
GCTTCGTGCTGGCGGCCGAGATGGGCCCGCCGACCCAAGTCGAAGCACTGGAAGTTCTCGCCCGGCGGGAGCACGGCGACCCCATCGCCGACCTGGCTCCGGTGATCGACATCCGCGAGGTGATCGAGCTCCAGGAGGCTTGCTTGCAGGTGGTCGCCGCGCCGGCGATTCGCACCTACCTGGTCGCGCTTTTGGAGGCGATCCGGGCGCGGCCGGACGTCATGCTTTCGGCGAGCATGCGCGCGGGCGTCTACCTGCAGCGCGCGGCGCAGGCGTGGGCTCTATTCGAGGGTCGGGACTTCGTGCTGCCCGACGACATCAAGCTGCTGGCCATACCGGTGCTCGCGCACAGGCTTGGCATGCGGGGTCGCGGCAAAGCGTCGGAGATGCTGACGGAGGTCGTGTCGGCGCTGCCGATTCCTCCCCTGCGCCAGCACTGAGTCTCATGAGGCCGACCTGGCGCGTCGTCGGCGCCGTCGCGTTGTGGCTCGTCCTCGAGTGGTACGGCGCGACTTCAGAGGTGTCATGGCTGTTTCTCCTTGCAGCGTGGGTGCTTGCCCTCGTCGTCGCCTGTGGCGCCTACGCCTTGTGGAATCGCGCCGGCCTGTCGCTTCACCTCGCGGTGGAGAGGTCGCGCCCCGCCGCGGATTCGCCGGCGGAGGAGCTGCCGGAGATCGTCCTGCGGACCAGTCCTCACGCCGCCCCGCTGTTCGAGAAGGACGGCCTCGAGCTGGCGGTTGGCCTGCGCACGAAGGGAGGCGCGCGCGGCCCGGCCTGGGTCAACGGCCAGGTGGGCGGCGCTGAGATCAGGTTCGCCACGGGCGTCGTGCCGACCCGTGGCTGGAGCCGGTTGAAGGTGCTTCGCGAGCTGAGGCGAGGACCCATCGACGCCAGCGGCTGGACGATCGGGAGCAGCGACCCCCTGGGTTTCTTCCGCGGTCAGAGGTCGTGTCCTGCCTCGGAGGTCGGGCTGGTGCTGCCCAGGTTGATGTCGCTCGTTGGCCTGCGTCAGGCCCGCGAGCTGGAGGCGAGCGCCGCCGTGCCACGGTCGGGTTCAGGCAATGAGCTGTTCGGGATTCGCGAGTACCGGCCGGGCGATTCGCTACGCCGCATTCACTGGCGGTCGAGTGCGCGGCACGGCGAGCTCGTGGTGCGGGAGTACGAGCCACCGGGCTTGCAGACGGTCGCCATCTACCTCGATCCCGAGCCGCCGTCGGACGACGTGGCCGACCAGATCGCGCGCATCGCGGCATCGGAGGCGTGGGACTGCATTCGCGAAGGCGGCCAGGTGGTCCTGTGGGCGCCTGGGCTCGAGCCGTCCAGTTCGCCCCGGGATCTCTGGACACAACTGGAGTGGTTGGCGCGCTACCCGGATGTCCCCTCCTCCAACCGACCAACGGATAGTCCGGACAAACCGAGCTCAAGTCCGAAGCAAACCTCGGACAGGCCGGACTATCCGGGGTTTGCCGGCACCTCGCCGGCGAGCGCGGTGGTTGAGGTGGTCGTGATAACGGCCCGTGCGAACGAGGAGCTGTTCGAGGCATCCGAAAGAGCTAGAAGGCGGCGAGGGTGGGTCGTCGGGGAGGCGGTGATCGACGCCGACATCCCGTTGCAGCGGGTTGGCACCGAGTGGCCCCTTCAGTGAGGCGCCGGTTGCGGCTGCCGACGTCCCCGATCGAGCAGTCGGTGGAAGCGCGGGCGTTCGTGTTCTCGGGGTTTGCCGTCGCCGTCCTCGGGATCGTGCTCTACGGACAGGACTACGTCGTGCCGGCGATCGGGCTGATGGCAGCCGCGGTCGGACACGTGGTCAGCTACCGGGAGCGAAACCAGAAGCGCGAGTTCTGGCGCCAGGCGTTTCTCGCGGCGATGGTTTTCGGGGCGCTCTTCTACGTCATCGCCGACTCGTCGCTCGCCCTTTTCGGGGGGATCCTGCCGCAGGCAAACTTCGCCATCCTGCTCGTCGCCGTCACGAGCTTCGATCTCAAGACGCGCCGCAACTGTTACTCGAGCCTGTGGA
>VBFX01000106.1 GCA_005889395.1 Chloroflexota bacterium | reverse complement strand
TTCATGAGAGCGCGCTGAGGAGGGGCCCCCTCCCTACCCTCCCCCCGCATGCGGGGAGGGATCTACGCCGCCGCCCTCGACCGCCCCGACCAGTTCCGCATCCAGCCTGCCAGCTCCCCGACCGGCATCGGCCGGCCGATGAAATAGCCCTGAGCCGCCGAACAACCCATCCGTTTGAGGGCCTGCCAGGTGGGTTCATCTTCGACGCCCTCGGCGACGACATCGAGGCCCAGGCTGCCGCCCAGCTCGATGGTCGCTCGGACGATGGCCGTGCTCCCGGTTTCCTCGATCATGTGACCGACGAACGAGCGGTCGATCTTGATCTCCTCCACCGGCAAGCGCTGCAGGTAGGCCAGTGAGGAGTAGCCGGTCCCGAAGTCGTCGATCGAGAAGCGAATACCGGCCGAGCGCAGCCGCTTCATGCTGTCGAGCACACGACCGGGCTCCGCCATGACCGCGCTCTCGGTGATTTCCAGCTTGAGCCGCTCCGCCGGTTGTCCGGTTCGGGCCACCACGTCCTCGAGCATCTCCGGAAAGTGCGCGTCGAGCAGGTTGCGCATCGAGACATTGACCGCAACCGCCAGATCAACTCCGGTTTTGCTAAGGGTCATCGCGTCCCTGCCGGCGAGTTCGGCCAGGTAGAGCGTGAGCGGCTTGATCAACCCCATGTGTTCCGCCACGGGAATGAACGCGGTGGGTGGGATCCAACCGCGCTCGGCGTGGCGCCAGCGGGCCAGGGCCTCCAGCCCGGTGAGCTCGCCTGTGGCCAGGGTGACCTGGGGTTGGTAATAGAGGGTGATCTCTTGATGATCGATCGCCCGCCGCAGGTCCGCGCGCAGCAATAAACGGCTCGCGTCGTACGGGTCGTCTTCCTGCCGGTAGACGGCGTAGGTGCCTCCGGTGCGCTTGGCCCCATACATGGCAACGTCGGCGCGGCGCAGCAGCGTTTCCGCATCCGTGGCGTGGTCCGGAAAGGCGGCGATGCCGATACTCGCCGTGATTTCGAGCGCGTGGTCGTCGCTCAGGAACGGCTGTTCCAGTGCCCGCAAGATGGCGTGCGCCGTGCGTTCCGCCACCGCGACGGTTCCTCCGGGGAGGAGGATTCCGAATTCGTCGCCGCCGAGGCGCGCGATCAGATGGGCACCATCGACCGGTTCGCGCAGGCGAGCACCCATCTGGCGGAGCAGCACGTCGCCCAGCTGATGCCCGAAGCTGTCGTTGACTTCCTTGAAGTTGTCGATGTCGAGCAGCAGCAACACGGCATCGGCATTTGTGCCTATGGCTTTCTGGATTTCTTCGCGCAACATGAGGCGGTTCGGGAGGTCGGTTAGGCCGTCGTGGAGCGCGTGGTGCTCCAGCGCCGCCTGCGCCACGCGCTGGCGGCGGCGCAGCTCCCCCTGCTCGATCGCATTCTTGACCGCGGTTCCGAGCCGTGCCAGCCGGTCCTTGAGGACGTAGTCCGTCGCTCCTAGACGCACGGCCGCGACCGCCAGGTCCTCCCCGATCGCACCCGAGACGATGACAAACGGGATGTCCAAGCCCATGTCCTGCATGATTTTCAGCGCCCGGATGGCATTGAACTGTGGCTGGTGATAGTCGGCCAGGATCAGGTCTAGCTCGGGGTCGACGTTGGCCTTGAAGCCCGCCTCGTCGTCCACCCGGCGCCAATTGAGGTCGTAACCGGCCCGGTGGAGCTCGTGACGGGCCAGATCGGCGTCCTCCGGCCGGTCTTCGAGAATCAGAACGCGCAGTGGCCGTCCAGCCATTGGGATGCAGCGATGCAACGGCTTGCCGAGCAATTAGTTGCCTCGGTAACGGTTCTAGAAACAGTGAGCCAGGGCGTTTTCATTACTGTCAGCCAATACGCGACGACGGCGGCCTTCGCCGCGATCGCCGTGCTCACGGTCCGCGACTGGCTCGTCACGCGGGACATGAGCCGGATGTACCTGGCCCTGGCAATCGGCTCCCTCGCCGCCGTCTCCATTCTTGGCCAGGTTGGCAAAGTTCTCGGGCCATCGTTCGCTTCCGCCAGCGCCTACGTCACGATCACCATCTTCCTGGTCTCGGGGCTTGCCCTTCTGTTATTCCGGCATGCGGTCATCCCGCTCAAGCCTCGCACCCTGCGCGTGGTCGTCGGCATCGTCGTCGCAACCGGCCTCCTCGAGATCGCGGTCCAGGCGATCTTCGGGCGGACCGCCCCCAAGCCGCTCCAGCTGGTCGCCGCCGCCGCGTTCGTCCTCGTCTGGAGTGGGTGCGTCGGCGAACCGAGTATTCGACTCTGGTTCGCCGCTCGCCGACGGACGGTGGTGCAACGCGCCCGCATGCGCGCGCTCAGCCTCGGATACCTTGCGATCGTGGCCCTCCTGCTGGCCGCCGTCCTCACGGCCTCCCTTGCCGCCCGGTCGGCCATTCAGATCGGCTTCGCGCTGGCGACGATTGCCATCGTTCCCTTGCTATACGCCGGATTCGTGCCACCCACCTGGCTGCGGCGGACCTGGCGACAATCGGAGGAAGACAAATTCCAACAGGCCACGCGCGATATCGTCATGTTCGCCTCAGACCCGGCTGCCCTGGCCACGCGCTCGCTCGACTGGGCGATTCGGCTGACCGGTGCGGACGCGGGCTTGTTCCTGAGCGGAGCGCGCACCATCCTTGCCACGCAGGGCCTCGCGGCCGATGATGCGGCGACGCTGCTGGCCGCCGCCGCCGCCGCCCGAGGCCGCGCCGTCGTTCCGCTCGGAGGTACGCCGCCGCGGAGCGCGATGATCGCCAAGCTACACGTCAACGATGCCGCCATCGTCTTGTTGGGCGGCCCCTTCACCCCGGTCGTCGGCAGCGACGAGGAGGCCTGGCTGCAGCAATATGCCGCGCTGGTGAGCACCGGGCTCGAGCGCGTACGGCTGGTGGAGGCGCTCGCGCAGACCAACAGCCAGCTGGAGGACAAGGTCCGCGAAGTGACCCAGCGAACTCAGCAGCTCGAGGCGGCGAACCGCGAGCTCGATGCCTTCTCCTACACCATCTCGCACGACCTGCGCGCGCCGTTGCGCGCCGTTAGCGGTTTTACCGCCATTCTGTTTGAGGAATATACCGACACCATGCCGGCCGAGGCACTCGGCTACCTGAAGCGCGTCAAGGACAGTGGCGAACACATGGGTCACCTGGTCGACGACCTGCTCGCCTTCTCCCGGTTTGGCCGCCAGGCCCTGCGCACCCAGCGGGTCAGCATCAAGGGGATCGTCGATCGCGCGGTTGCGCAGCTTGCTTCGACGATCGAAGGCCGGCAGGTCGACGTGGTAATCGGTGAGCTGCCCGACGCCGAGTGTGATGCCGCCCTACTCGAACAGGTCTTCATCAACCTCCTGAGTAACGCCTACAAATACTCGCGGCGGCGCGAGAACGCGCGGGTCGAAGTCGGCGCCCTCGAAGGCAACGCCAGCGAGGGTCCGACCTATTTCGTTCGTGACAACGGGGCCGGCTTCGACATGGAGTACGCCGGCAAGCTCTTTGGCGTCTTCCAGCGGATGCACCGCAGTGAGGACTTCGAGGGAACCGGCGTTGGCCTGGCCATCGTCCACCGGATCGTGGAGCGACACGGCGGCCGCATCTGGGCTGAAGCAAAGGTTGACGAAGGTGCCACGTTCTACTTCACGTTGAAAGGAGCACAGCAATGGCGGACATCGATAGCAGCGTAGACATCCTGATGGTCGAGGACAACGCCAACGACGAGGCGTTGACCCTCCATGAGCTGCGCAAGTATCACCTGACGAATCGGATCCAGGTCGTGCGCGACGGCCAGGAGGCACTCGAGTATGTCTTCTGCACAGGTCGCTACGCCACTCGGGACATCAAGGACCAGCCCCACGTGATCTTGCTCGACATCAAGCTTCCGTTCGTCGACGGCCTCGAAGTGCTCAAGCGAATCAAGTCGGACCAGCGAACCCGCACCATCCCGGTCGTCATGCTGACCTCGTCGCGCGAAGAGCGCGACCTGATCGAGAGCTACCGGTTGGGCGTCAACAGCTACATCGTCAAGCCGGTCGACTTCGACCAGTTCAAGGAATCGGCCCGTACCCTCGGCATGTACTGGCTGCTCCTGAACAAGCCACCGAAAGCGGCCTAGCTGCCGCCGACGTCGCGCCGCTGGAAGATCAGCAGGCTCAAGACCGTGAAGACGACCAGGTAGACCACCAGCGTGATCACTCCCCGTCCGGCATTGACGAGCTGCGTCTGTCCGGCGGAATCGCGGATCGTCACAGGGAAGGCGGCGTTGATGGCGTCGCCGTTGATGCCCGGTAGGAACCTGAGGACGTCCCTTACGATCGGCGTGTTCCGAAGCAGACCGCCCAGAAGCGCCTCGCCGACGAAGAGGTAGGTCAGGCCGCCACCGATTGCCGCGGCGGTGCTGCGGAAGGCGATCCCGAGAAATGCGCCGAAGGCCGCCCAAATGGTCAACTGGAGAAGAAGCGCCCCAAAGCCCTTCAGCATCACCTCCCACGCCGGCCAGGAACTCGAGCTACCGTCGAGTGTCACCGCGGCAAAGGACGCGAGGGCCGCGGCTCCAAAGACGAGGATGCCGATCAGGAGTGTGGCACCGGCGAGTGCCAGGAACTTGCCAAGGAGCACTGCCGCGCGGGTGGGCTTCTGGATCAGGATCGTCTGCACCGTCAGCCAGCCAAACTCGCTCGCTGTGCTGAGCGCACCGAAGATCAGCATGATGGCGGCCCCGATCGTCCCGGCGGCACCGAGCACGGTCGGCACAAAGTTCTCGGGGAAGAGCCGTCGCTTGAGAAGGCTCGCCGGGACTGGACCCTGAATGCTTTTCGGCGACAATGTGACTACCAGGAAGAGCGTCAGGTAGGTGAGTAACAGGATCCATGCCAACAGGATGCCGATGAGGATCCAGTTGGCCCACCGCTTTCTGGACTTGAGATTCTCGGCTCGGAAGCTTGCGATCATTTCTGCGGCGTTTCCGTTAACTCAAGAAACACGGCTTCGAGCGATTGCTCGGAAACCCGCAGCTCGCTCACGTCGACCCCGTCCGAGACCAGCCGGCGGTTGATCGACGCCGCCTGCGACGGATCGACGGACAGGAGCAGGGCGTCCCCGTCGAGGCGGACCTGCTCTGGCTTGACCATGGACTCGACCAATCGTCGCGCCTGGTCCAGCGGGGTGGCCCGGATGAGCAGGGCGCTCCCGCCGCTTCGGGCCCGCAGCTCATCGACGGTGCCCTCGGCGACGAGCTGGCCTTTCGCGATCACGCCGACACGGTCGCAGGTCAGCTCGACCTCGTTCAAGAGGTGACTCGAGAGCAGCACCGTGCGGCCGCCCTGCTTCAATTCCTTGATCAACGCTCGCATCTCGATCGTGCCCTGCGGATCGAGACCGCTGGTGGGCTCGTCGAGGATCAACAGGTCAGGAGCCTTCAGAAGCGCCGCGGCGACACCGAGTCGCTGCTTCATCCCTGTCGAATAGGTCTTGAATTTGTGCCGCGCGCGGTCGGTCAGGTCGACCAGTTTGAGGACCGGCTCGATGCGCGATCTGGGGACGCTCGCATAGCGCGCCACCACCCGCAGGTTGTCGCGTCCCGAGAGGTACGGGTAAAAGGCAGGCGTCTCGACCATCGCACCCAGGCGGGCGAGGCTCGCGGGACTCCCCGGGGCGGCGCCCGCGACCACCGCAGTCCCGGAGGTCGGATGAAGCAGCCCGGACAGCAGCCGCAAGGTCGTGGTCTTGCCGGCGCCGTTCGGCCCGAGGAAGCCGTAGACTTCCCCGGCCCTCACCCGAAGATCGAGGTTGTTGACCGCGAGCACGCCAGTCGAATACCGCTTGCTGAGGCCGTGGGTCTCCACGGCGAGGGTCTGCGCCAAAACCATCCCTCCTCGAGGGTCAATGTTATCGGCTGAACCCCAGGTCGGCCAGTCCATACTCATGCTATGAAGTGGATCACTCGCGCGAATGCCAACGTCGACCGGGTCGCGTGTCCGTGGCTGATCAAACGGTTCGTGGATCCGCAAGCAGAATTCTTGTTCGTTCCCGCCGACGCGGTCATAGCGACCGCCAAACGGGAAGACGCGATTCCATACGACGTGCCCAACGTCGAACTCGGTCATGTGGACGGGCGATGCAGCTTCGAGTCGATCGTGCTCAAGTACAACCTGAAGGACCCGGCCCTCGCCCAGCTGGCCCGCATCGTTCACGGGGCGGATGTTGCCGCGGATGTCCGGATCACCCCTGAGTCGGCGGGACTCAGCGCCATCGCCCGGGGCTTCGCCCTGCTGCACGGTGAGAAGGACCACGAGAAGATCAAGCTGGAAAGTCCGATGTACGACGCGCTCTATACCTGGTGTCAGAGCCACTAGTTCCCTCCCTGATGTCCCGTGATTTCGCGCTCATCCTGGCAGCCCGGCTGTTGCGGGCCTTCGGCTTCGGCCTGGCGGCGGTACTGGTCGGACTCCACCTCGAGCGTCGTGGGCTGAACGCCGGCGCGATCGGTCTCGTGCTCACCATCGGCCTGCTGAGTGCGGCCATCGCCGGCGTCATCGCGGCCGCTGTCTCGTCACGGATCGGCCGTCGATACACGCTCGCGGGCGCGGGCGTGCTGATGGCGATCGCGGGCCTCGACCTCGCACTCGCGAACTCGGCTCTGTTGCTCGCCGTCGCGGCGGCCACCGGCATGCTGGGCGCGGCCAGCGTCGACCTGGGCCCGTTCGCCTCGATCGAGCAAGCCGCGCTCGCCGAGTCCGTCGAGCCAGGCCGTCGCAACCTCGCCTTCGCGCGCTATTCGCTGACCGGTGGGCTGGCGGCTGCCGCTGGTGGGCTGCTGGCCGGAACGGCGACCGATCTCAATCGCGGCCGCCTCCTGTTCGGCGTGTATGCGCTCGTCGGCCTGGTCACGGCCGTACTCGCCATCCTCCTCTCCCCTCGCGCCGAGGCGCCGGTTCGAGCGGCAGCGATTTCCGCGACCGAGATTCGCAAACTGGCACCGCTGTCGGCGCTCTTCGCGATCGACGCGCTGGGCGGTGGCCTGGTCGTCAACGCCGTGATCGCGTACTGGCTGCATGTGCGCTTCGGCGCGCCGGCGAATGTCCTGGGGCCGGCTTTCGCCGCGATCGCGTTGCTGCAGGCCGCGTCGTACGAGGCATCGGGCCGGCTCGCCAACCGTATCGGCCTAATCCGCACGATGGTCTTTACCCACATCCCCAGCAACATCCTGTTGCTGTTGGTGCCGCTCAGTCCCTCATTGCCCTGGGCGATCGGGCTGTTGCTGGGCCGCTTCAGCCTGTCGCAGATGGATGTCCCCGCGCGACAGGCCTACATCGTGTCGATCGTTCCACCCGCCGAACGTGCCGGCGCCGTGGCGTTCACCGGCCTGGTGCGTGGACTTGGCCAGGCCGGCGGCCCGATCCTTTCGGGTGCCGCGATCCAGAGCGCCGCGCTGGGTTTGCCCTTTTTCCTGGCCGGCGCTCTCAAGCTCGTTTACGACCTGAGCCTGTACGCCGCCTTTCGGTCGCGCCGCGCCGAACACGAAACGATGCGCTGACCCTCAGGTGTCGCCGCTCCCGTTATCAGGTCCCGAGCGGTCCCAGGATGGGCATGAATATAGGTATGAACACCGTGCAGCGCTCCGCCCGGTCCGCCTCGCCGACCGTCACGATTCGCCGCCTCCCCGCCAGTGGCAATACCGCGCTCGCTGCCTCAGCCCTGATCCAGGCCGCCCTCGGCATCGAGTTTTTCCTTTCGGGGCTCAACAAGTTCGCTGATCCGGACTTCGTCCGGAACTTCAAACTCTTCGTCGATGCCAGCCCGGGGACGCAGACCGGCTTGCTCGCCCCATTGATTCACAGCCTCGTCCAGCCCAATATCGCGTTCTTCGCGGAGCTGACCAAGTACACAGAACTCGGGCTGGGCATCGTGCTGTTGCTCGGCGCGCTCGAGGTCGGGCGGCGGCGCCTATCCGGTCGGGCCGGCGCCGAGCACGGCTACGAAGCCCCCGTCGCGCTGATCGCGGCGCTCGCCGGGCTGGCGGCGGCGGGCCTTTCACTCTCGATCGCGCTGCTAATGGGCGAGCAGCTGCCGACCATTACGCCGGGCCGGGCGCTGACCACGGCGATCCCGGTCGAGCTCCTGCTCGTTCCGCTGGGCATCGCCGTCGCCTGGATGGAATTCGGACGCTTCCGCGTCCTTCACAGAGCGCATTAGTCCGTTCCCTATCAAAACCGTTGCATGAGGCAGGCCATATGCAACAGGTTGGGATATTCCGCGTAAGCCGCCCCCGCCTCGATGATCTTGCCGCAGTGTTCGCAGATCAGGGTTTTCTGCGGCCGTGCCTTCGCCTTCCGGGGTTTCTCACCCGGCGAGTAGAGTGTCCCGTCCTGAGGATCAAAGACGTTGAGCCCGAGCTTGAGCGCCGTCGCCACGCAAAAGTCGACGACGGCGTCAGGGGCCGAGAAGCGCATCGTTAGCAGGACGTGCGCCGGAGAAGTGTCGAAGCCGCCGCTCCACGGCGAGGCGTCGACCTCCGACTCGCCCAAGTCATCGAGGTCGGGCCATCGCGCGGATAGGGCGGTTATGAACTGGGCCACCCGATCATCCGCGGCGAGGACGGACGACCACTCGGCACCCTTGCAAAGGCGCTCGTATGCCTCGCCGGCCTGGTCCGGATCGAGACCCGAGGCGCCCGAGAGAATGCCCAGATCAAAACTCATGGGGCGGATTATGGCAGTGCGTCGCGCCCAATAGGAGCTATCCTCGAAGCGCGATGAGCAAAGGGCGCGTCGAGGCCTTCAGCGACGGGGTGTTCGCGGTGGCGGCCACCCTCCTGATCTTCAACGTCCAGATCGACAAGACGGCACCGGGCGAGCTGCTCGGGGCGCTACTGGCGGCGTGGCCCAAGTACGCGGTTTACGTGGCAAGTTTTCTCACGATCGGCGTCATCTGGATGAATCATCACGGGTTGTTCGAGCGGATCTTCCACCTCGATCGGACCCTCGTGTTCCTCAATCTGCTGCTCCTGATGGCGATCGTCTTCCTTCCCTTCTCGACCGCCCAGCTCGGGGCCAACATCCAGGTGCCGCGCGATGCCAATACCGTCGCCAGCCTTTACGCGATCAATGCTTCCGTGATCGCGATCTTCTTTGGCGCGGTCTGGACCTACGCGTTGACGCACCCCCGGTTACTCGTGGCAGACCTCGACCGGCTGGCGGCGTTTCGAGCCTGGCCCCGTTTCTCGGTCGGCACCGTCGTCTACCTGGCCTGCATTCCCCTTGCCCAGATCAGCCCGATCGCCGTCGTCGTCGTGTGCGCGGCCCTCGCCATTTACTACATGTTCGAGCGGCTGCCCGACATCTCGCGCCAGCCGGCCGCCGGCACACGCCCGCATTCCTGAGCCTGGCGGTCATCAGATTGAGGACCAGATAAAAGAGCCGGACGTTATTGCATCGGGAAGGGCAGCTGCCACCAGGAGGGCAGCTCGTCAATCGTGATTGTGGTCACCCACTTGACCCACCAGTAACCGCGAAGGTCGGGCGCGACGAGCCGAACCGGAAAACCGTGACCCGGGTCGAGCGGCATCCCACCGAGCCCCGTGGCGATCAGCAGGCGGCCGGCATCGCTGATAGCAAAACGGCGGTCATACCCGGTCAACGAACGAACCTGCAAGCTGGCCTGCGAAAGGCGGCCAGGCAGCAGCCGGCTCAGCCAGACGCCCGACCAGTCCTGCGTCGAATAGAAGCCCCCGGTGCAATCGAGCGTCGCCCGTACTCGGTCGTCGTACGCGAGCAGCTCCTCATAGGTCCACTGCTTCATCGTCGCTCCGACCCGCACCGTCAACCGCCAGGTTGCGGGATCGATCGCCGGGACCGCGTCGAACATCCACGAGGTCACCGGTAGCGACGCCGCTTCCAAAGAGCCGACTTCATAGGAGCCGGTAAAGCGCCGCAGCGAACCCGGCAGGCGAAGGAGCCGGACCGCAACTTCACCGGCGCCGTAGACGAGGCCCGCACCCGCGAGCAAGGAACCAGCCCGCAACAAACTCCGGCGCGAGAGATCGACGGCGCGCACCGGAATGCGGCGGGCGATCACATGCCAGATCACGAACGGAATCGCGGCGAGGGCGGCGCCGACGTGAACCTCCATGGCGCTGATCGCTCCGACACCGGTTAGCAGCCCCGTCGAATGCAGGATACCGGCGGCAATCGATGCAATGACCAGGCCAGTGAAAACCAGCGATGCCCACCAACCCGGGCGGCGGCGCTGGATGCCCCGCGCGGCGATGACCGCCTTCCACGGCGTCAGCGCAATGATCGCGTAGCCGCTCGCCGCGTGGACGATGAGAGACGCGCGAGACGGTGCGGTCGCGTAGAAGAACGCCACCCAGCCGGTGGTAAATGCCAGGCCAAGCAGGGCGAAGAGCGCGAGGTTCGTCCAGCGCCTCATCGCGCCCGCGGCTTCCTCACAGGGCTGGCCTCCTTGATGACCTCGCGGAGCGGTATCGCGTCGAGCGACAGCAGGCGCAGATCGGCCTCGGTGAGATCGAGGTCGACCGTCAGGAGGTTGGGCACCACGACGCAAAAGAGCCCTGCCGCCTTTGCTGCATGCACGCCGTTGGTCGAGTCTTCAAAGGCAATCGCCTCAGCCGGCGAGACGCCGAGCCGCTCCAGTGCCGTCATGTATAGATCGGGATCCGGCTTGGTGCGCTTTACATCCTCTCGACACACGATGGCATCGAAGTGGCTCCCGATCCCGAAGCGGTTGAGGTGGTCCATCACCCACTTGCGCGTGGAGCTCGATGCGACGGCGGTCTTGAGCCCGAGCTCGCGCGCGGCGACCAGGCAATCGAGGACGCCGGGCAACAGCTGCTGCAGAGCCGTCGCCTCCTGGTAATAAAGGACCTCGAGCGCCTTCAGTTCCGTCTCGTCGAGTTTGGTGCCGGTTTTCTCTGCCAGGTCGATAACCGGATCGAACGGCCCGGCTGCCGTACCGATGATCGTGAGCCACCGCTCGAGCGGCAGTTCCTGGCCATGCTCCCGGTAGATGCGTTGCCAGGCGCGGAAGATCGGGACTTCGGTGTCGACGATCAGGCCATCGAAGTCAAAGACGAGTGCTCGGATC
>VBFX01000298.1 GCA_005889395.1 Chloroflexota bacterium | reverse complement strand
AGACATGGCGCGCAAACAGGAGGGCGCCGACCAGAGCCGCCCCGGCTGCGGCGACCAGCACGGCGGCCGCTGCGACGTCTTTCGCGCGACCGATCATCGGGTGGTGCTCGGGCCACGCGTAATCGATCAGGACCTCGAGCGTCGTGTTGAAGAGTTCGGCCGCGATCACCAGCGCGAAACACAGCACCAGTCCGACGAATTCGATGGCGGTGAAGCGAAAGACGAGCGCCGCCACCAGAACGACGAACGCGATCAGCAAGTGCACGCGCAAGTTCGCCTGCGACGAGAGCGCCCAGGCAAAGCCCCGCCCCGCGTGGCGAAAGCTGTACAGCGTTCGACGCAAGTCGACGCGGCGCGCTCGGCTGGGGCTGCCGATCCGTTCGGCTTCGAACTCGGCGTCGGAGTGCGGCGTCACGGCGCCGCGGCCAGGATGCGGTTGGTCAGCGCGGTCATGTTCGCCTCCTCCGCCGGCTCGGCGTGGTCGTAGCCCAGCAGGTGCAGGAAGCCATGTACCGCGAGGAGCTGCACTTCGTCATTGACGGGGTGGCCGGCATCGCGCGCCTGCCGCCGCGCGCGCGGCAGGGAGATCACGATGTCACCCAGCCAGTCTTCGGTGCCTGGTGGCGATTGGAAACGCTGGTCGGTCGCTTGCTCGCGGGCGGCGAAGGCGAGCACATCGGTCGGCTCGTCGAGCCCGCGGTAGCGATTGTTGTACTCGCGCAGGTGCTCATCGCCCGTGAGGGTCACGACCGCGACGGTCTTAGCAGGCACGTCCATGGTGCGCGCCGCCGTCTGTAGCACCACTTTCAGGCCATCCAGATCCACTCCCGAGGCGATGGACGCGGGTCCCAAACGGCTCATCTGGATGAGCACGGCACAATCCTACCCGGGCCGGGGCGGTTACGCCGTCGGTTTCTGGGACGGCGTGTCGTCCCGCCCGGCGAGATAGCGGAGCCCGATCAAGCCGGCCGCCAGCACCACCCAGACCAGCAGGATCCAGTCCTGCGGGACGGACGACCGCCGGCCGAGGTCCGCCGCCAGGGCGTCGGCAAGAATGAACGCGCCGATCAAGAGCAGGCCGATGCCTTCCATCCGCGTGCGCGCCTTGCCCGGGTCGCCACCGCGACGCAGGAAGCGCGGCACCCTGCCAAAGCCGATCATCGACACGGCGGGGACGATCACGGCGGCCGCCGCGACGTAAGCAAGCACGATCACCGAGCCGGAAAGCAGCACTATGGTAAATATCGCAATAGGGGCTTGAAGATTGCACCTCTACCTCGCCGCTGACACCACGAGCACGAGCTATCGAGCGGGCCGCGTGGCGGGGCGGCTCTTCTTCCTGGCGCTGGTCCCGGTCTTCGTCATCGCCTGGATCTACTGGCTGAACGGCCGTTCGCGGCCAGAGCCGATGCCCTTTTCCCACGCCATCTCCCGGTGGTGGGTGTGGGTGGTGGGGCTGCTAACGGGCCTTCTCTTGCTGTTCGTCCTGGGATTCGCCGTCGCCTCCTCGACGTCGTAGTTACGACGGGCTCGGGCGCGGCCTGGTCGCCGGTCGCGGCAACGGGATCGTCTTGTCCTCGCTGTCCAGCGTCCCGTCGTGTCCCCCACCCGTCGTATCGACGCCGGCTCCTCCCTTCGCGGTCTCCGCGACCGCCGCAGGATACTCGATGCGAGCATGGTAGATGCTGACCACCATGTTGGCCATTGCCTCCTCCACCAGGTGCAGGTCGCGGAAGGAGAGATCGCACTCGTCGAGCTGACCATCGCGGACGAATCCCTGGAGCATGCGGTGGACGTGGTCCCGGATTCCCTCCGTGCTCCGATCCTTGAGCGTTCGGGCTGACGCTTCGACCGTGTCGGCGATCATGACGATGGCCGCTTCTTTCGAGCGCGGCCGGGGACCCGGGTAGCGGAAATCGTCCTCGCGCACATCGAGCCCTTGCTCGAGCGCCTGCCGGTAGAAATAGCGCTTGACGGTCGTGCCCTGGTGCTGCTGCACGATCTCCCGGACCGTGGTCGGGAAATGGTACTGCTTGAGCAGCTCGACCCCTTCCGTAACATGCGCATTCAGGATGTCGGAGCTGGTGGTGGGCGACAGGTTCTCGTGGATGTTGCCGATGTCCGCCTGGTTCTCGACGAAGAAGTGCGGCCGCCGGATCTTGCCGATATCGTGGAAGTAACAGCCGACGCGAGCCAGGACGGGGTTGGCGCCGACCGCCTCAGCCGCGGCCTCGGCCAGGTTGGCGGCCACGATCGAGTGGTTGTACGTCCCCGGCGCGCTCACCATCAAGCGCTTCAGGAGGGGGTTGTTCGGCGTCATCAATTCGAGCAATTTCATGGGAGTGATGACGCGGGTGATCTCGCCCAGCCAGGTGAGGAGCCCCGCCGCGATCAGGGCGGAGAGCAGGCCGTTGATCAGCGCGAGCACACCAATCGTGAGAATTTCATCGAGCGACTGGTGGCGCTCGATCAGCGAGAGCGAGACGAGGGTCACGAACTGGGCGCCGGCGACGAGGATGCCAGCGGTCACCCACTGGCCGAGCCGCTCGAGCCGGTGGACATAGATCGAGCCAATCGCTCCCCCGAGGAAGCCCACGAGGGTAAGCGGCAGCACGTTGTCGGCGACGATGCCGGTCAGCAACCCTATGGCAAGGGCGACGATGATCCCCAGCCCGGTGTCCATTAACGCCGCAACCAGGAGCGGCACGGCCGCCATGGGGATCAGGTACTGGGTATTGGGGTTGATGGGCACGACCAGCTTGGCCACCAGCAGCAGGACCAACATCAAGCCGCCCAGGGTGGCGAGCTGTCGCGGATCGCGAAGGATCGCGGGCCGGAATTGGCCCAGGTAGCCCAGCGCGACGATGAAGAGGATCAGGACCAGCATGAGGACGGCGAGGATGCGCGCCCAGTCGGCCTTCGGCGCCAGCAGGCCGACGGCCTGCGCTTCCTCGAGCTGGAAGGGGGTCACCAGGTCGCCATAGCGGATGATCGTC
>VBFX01000297.1:3131-5049 GCA_005889395.1 Chloroflexota bacterium | reverse complement strand
ACTGGCCGAGCAGACGCGCTTGCGCGTGATCCCGACCTTTCTCGGTGCGCACACCGTCCCACCCGGCGTCGACCGCCGTGCCTACGTGCGTTCGCTGATTGACGAGATGCTTCCCGCCTTCAGGCCCTGGGCGGTCTTCTGCGACGCGTGGTGCGAGGCGAGCGCGTTCACGGCGGCGGAAGTCCGTGCCGTCCTCGGGCGGGCCAAAGAACTTGGCTATGCCATTCGCGTCCACGCTGCTCAGCTGGCTCCGGGCGAGGGGCCGGACATCGCCGCGGAGTTCGGCGCCCGCAGCGCCGACCACCTCGAATTCGCCACGCCGGCGCAGATCAACGCGCTGGCGAAGGCGGGCACGGTGGCCGTGCTCTGCCCGGGCGCGAACTTCACGACCCACGGCCCTCGCCCACCGATCGAGGCCATGCGCGAGGCGAAGCTGGCCATCGCGATCGCTTCCGACCTCAACCCTGGCACCAGCAATTCCGAAAGCCTGCCGCTGGCCATGAGTCTGGCCTGCGTCCAGTGGGGGATGACGCCCGCGGAGGTGCTGGCCGGCGCGACCGTGCACGCGGCGCATTCGCTGAACCTCGACGGGCTCGCCGGCTGCCTGCGGCCCGGCAGCTTCGCGGACTGCGCGGTCGTCGACGCCGAAAGCCCGGAAGCCATTCCCTACTATGTCGGCGTGAATCGCGTGCTGCAGACGGTCGCGGGAGGTGCGCTCTGGGAGCCCTCGTAGAGTGCGTCCCCAATTTCTCTGAAGGCCGCCGCCTCGACGTCATCACCGCTATCGCCGATGCGATCAAATCCGCGGGCGCCCGCGTGATCGACGTCCAGGCCGATGCCGCCCACAACCGGATGGTCGTGACCTTTGTGGCCGAGCCGGGGCTCGCGGTCGATGCGGCGCTGGCCGGCGCCGCCGTTGCCACGGAACGGATCGACCTGCGCCGCCACCGCGGCGAGCATCCACGAATGGGCGCGATCGACGTGGTCCCCTTCGTCCCCTTTGCCGACCTGCCGATGAGCATCTGCGTCGACCTCGCGCACGATTTTGGGGCGCGGCTGTGGAAGGAGCTTCATGTCCCGGTCTACTACTACGGCGAGGCCGCGCGCCTCGATGAGCGCCGCGAGTTGGAGAAAGTTCGACGCGGCGGGTATGAGGACTTGGTGAGCCACATCACGGACCCGGATCGTGCGCCGGACGAGGGGACGCCCGAGGTCAACCCCAGCGCCGGCGCGACCGCCGTGGGCGCCCGCATCCCACTCATCGCCTACAACGTCAACCTCAAGACATCCGACCTGCAGGTTGCCAAGGACATCGCCAAAACCATCCGCGCCTCATCGGGTGGTTTACCGAACGTCAAGGCGCTCGGCTTCGAGCTCGCCGACCGGGGCCTGGTCCAGGTCTCGATGAACCTGACCGATTACCGCGTCACCAACATCTGGAAGGTCTTCAGCGTGATTCGCGACGAGGCGAAGCGCCGCGGTGTCGAGGTCGAGGCGTCGGAGATCGTCGGCACCATCCCGCTGGACGCCGCCGTCGGCGTCATCAAGGAGGCGGTTCACGAGCCGGCGTTTCGCATGGACCAGATCCTCGAGAAGCGGGTGTGGGCCGCCGAATGACCGTCAGAGATCAGACGGTCGGCGACTATCTGCAGGCCCTGGCATCGACGGCGGCCGTGCCTGGCGGCGGAAGCGCGGCCGCGCTGGGCGCGGCTATGGGCGCCGCGCTGGTCAGCATGGTGGCGAAGCTCAGCGCGAAGAAGGCCAAGGCGATCGAGGATCGCGACGTTCTCGCCGGCCTGGTCCCGGAATTCGATCAGCTCGCCGCGCGCCTGCTAGAGCTGAGCCAGGACGACATCGACGCCTATCGCGCAGTGATCGATGCGCGGAAATCGGGCGCGCAGAGTGAGGCGTTAGGACG
>VBFX01000297.1:0-3089 GCA_005889395.1 Chloroflexota bacterium | reverse complement strand
GAGTTGCTGGAGACCGGCCTCGCCGGCGCGCTCGGCAATGTTGCTGTCAACCTCCCCGAGTTGCAGGGTGAGGCGGCGGCCCGCATCGAGCGCGCCTACCTTGCGCTACGTGCCCAGAAAGCGCAGTAAGCTGGCGCCAGCCATTTTTCGGGGGTGACGCAGATGGGAAATCGATCGACGGTGCAGATGGTTGCGCTCGTCTTTGGCGCCATTTATCTCGCGGTCGGCGTCCTCGGCTTTCTGCCGTTCCTCGGTGGCTCCTTCACGTTGACCAATACCAAGCTGCTAGGCCTCTTCAACATCAACCTTCTTCACAACCTGGTCCATGTCGTGATCGGCATCGCCGGCCTGGCCGCGGTCACCAGTATCCCGAACGCGAGGAGGTTCTGCCAGGTCGTCGGCGTGATCCTCTTGCTCCTCGGCGTGCTTGGTGTCTTTGTCGCCAACCCGCTGGGACTCCTCTACATCGGCGGTCTCGACATCGCGCTCCACCTGGTCACCGGTGCGGTCCTCGCCTATTTCGGTTTCGCTGCCACGGTCTCGACCCGGAGCACGTAGGGCAACCGGCCGCCGATAAACTCACGTCATGGCGGTGCAATTTCCGTCGTTCGAGAGCCGAACGACCACGCTCGATGGGGTCAACATTCATTACGTTTGCGGCGGCACCGGCACGCCGCTGGTGCTTGTGCACGGCCTCGGTAGCTCAGCCGCGGTCGAGTTTTACTACAATCTCGAGCCGCTCGCCGCACACCACCGGGTGCTGGCCATCGACCTGCCCGGCTTCGGAAAGTCCGATAAACCCGTGCTCGCCTACACGATCGACCTCTTCGTCAAGGCGGTTCGGGATCTGATGGCATGCGAAGGCCTCGAGCGGGCGGCCGTCATGGGCGTGTCGATGGGCGGCCGGGTGGCGCTGGGCCTCGCGCTCGACTCACCCCAGCTGGTCGAACGGCTCGTGCTGGTCGATGCGCTCGGGGTGGGTCCGCCGCGGCGCGTGCTCGCCTACCGCATCCTGCTCACTCGGGGTCTCGGAGAGCTGACGCTGCGCGGGACGGCCCGAGCCTTGCGACAGATGAATCCGGCCACCATCCGCCGGTTCTGGGGATGGTATCTGCGGCGGCCCAGCCGCATGGAGACGACCTGGAGCGACGAGCGCATCGCCAACCACGGCACGCTCCTCTCGACGCCCGAGTATCGCGCCGCGTACCTCTCGGCGCTCCGCTCGATTGCCGGGATGACCCAGCTTCGTGGCGGCGTCGGTGTCGAGGACCGGCTCTCCGAGCTTCTCATGCCGACGCTCCTGATCTGGGGCCGGCACGACCATATCTTTCCTGCGAGCCATGCCGAGTCAGCCAGGGACAAGCTTCCCCGCGGAAAGGTCGTTATCTTCGATGACAGTGGACACACCCCGCAGATGGAAGAGCCGGAGCGGTTCAACCGGCTGGTACTCGACTTCCTTACCGAGCCGGCGAGCCAGTCGGGCCAGGGCGTCGCTTAGGATGGTCCTTCCATGTCGATAGCCGAGCTGAAGCCGCGGCGCCGTGCCGATCTCCGCAACGTGGCCATCATCGCCCATGTGGATCATGGCAAGACCACGCTCGTCGATGCCCTGCTGAAACAGTCGCACGTGTTCGCCGCCCACGAGCAGGTGGGTGAGCTGATCATGGATTCCAACGTGCTTGAGCGCGAGAAGGGCATCACCATCCTTGCCAAGAACACCTCGATTCGGTACCACGGCGTCAAGATCAACATCATCGACACGCCCGGCCATGCCGACTTCGGTGGCGAGGTCGAGCGCGTGCTGGGCATGGCAGAGGGCTGCCTGCTGCTCGTCGACGCGCTGGAGGGCCCCATGCCGCAGACCCGCGTCGTGCTGCGCCAGGCGCTCGAGCTCGGCCTGATGCCGATCATCGTCGTCAA
This sequence comes from Chloroflexota bacterium, assembly GCA_005889395.1. Classification (GTDB taxonomy): domain Bacteria; phylum Chloroflexota; class Dormibacteria; order CF-121; family CF-121; genus CF-13. The sequence continues at coordinate 1,169 of VBFX01000297.1, read as the reverse complement.
CAAGATCGACCGCGTCAATGCGCGTCCGGCCGAGACAGTGGAGGCGACCCATGATCTGCTGCTCGAGCTGGCCCGGAATGCCGATCAGCTCAGCGCGCCTGTCATTTACACCAACGCGCGCACCGGGACGGCAACGGTCGACCTGCGCCACCCGGGGACGACGCTCGAGCCGTTGCTCGATGCGCTGCTGACTTACATCCCACCTCCGTTGGGCGACTCGGAAGGTCCCCTGCAGCTGCTCGTGAGCAACCTGGACCACGACAACCACATCGGACGGCTCGCCATCGGGCGGATCACGCGCGGCACGCTGCGCCCGGGCCAGGACGTGGTCCGTATCAGCGAGGCCGGCATCGGCCAACGCCAGCGGATCACGACCTTGCTCACGGTCGAGGCGCTGCAGCGGCGCCCTGCCGAGTCCGCCTCGGCCGGTGAGATCGTTTACATCGCGGGCCTTCCGGACATTGCGGTGGGCGACACGGTGGCTGATGCCGAGCAGCCGGAACCGTTGCCCCGGCTCGAGGTGAGCGAGCCAACCCTGCGCATGCAGTTCTCGGTCAACCAGTCGCCCTTCGCCGGCCGCGAGGCGACCACCAGCAGCACCTCGCGCCAGCTCCGCGCTCGGCTGGAGCGTGAGCTGCAAACGAACGTCGCGCTCAGAGTCGCTGATGGCGCGACCGCCGATATCTTTGAGGTCAGCGGCCGCGGTGAGCTGCACCTGGCGATCCTGATCGAGACGATGCGTCGCGAGGGCTACGAGTTCGAGGTCTCGCGCCCGGCGGTCATCACGCGCGAGGTCGACGGGGAACGGCACGAGCCGGTCGAGGAGTGCATCATCGACTGCAGCCTCGACGCGGTGGGCGCCATCACCGAGGCCCTGGGCTCGCGGGGCGCGCAGTTGCAGACGATGCGTACCGACGCCGGTAGCGGAGCCCGGCTCACCTACCTCGCGCCAACCCGGGCGCTGATCGGCCTGCGCAGCCTGATCCTGACCCTGACCCGAGGCACCGGCGTGATGTCGACCCGGCTGGTTCGATGGGAGCGCTGGCGACAGCTTCCGCCGCGGACGCGTAACGGCGTGCTGACCGCGAGCCAGTCCGGCATGGCCGTCGCCTATGGGCTGCAGGGCGTCCAGGAACGCGGTCAGCCCTTCATCGGCCCCGGGACGCAGG
>VBFX01000296.1 GCA_005889395.1 Chloroflexota bacterium | reverse complement strand
CTGTTGGGGGTACCGATCGCGGTGAAGGACCTGTTCGCGACCCGGGCGCTGCGAACGACGGTCGGGTCACGCATCCTGCGGAACTGGGTCCCGTCGTCCGATGCCGACGTCGTCGCTCGTCTGCGGGCGGCCGGCGCCATTGTCTTCGGCAAGACCAATCTCCACGAGTTTGCCTACGGCGTCAGCACCGCCAACCCCTGGTGGGGCGTCGCTCGCAATCCCCACGATTCCCGCCGCAGCCCGGGCGGTTCGAGCGGCGGCTCGGCGATCGCTGTCGTGGCCGGCCTGTGCGCCGGCGCGCTCGGCTCTGACACCGGCGGATCGATCCGGGTGCCGGCGTCGCTGTGCGGATGCGTGGGCCTCAAGCCGACGTTCGGTGCCATTCCGCTCAATGGCGCATTCCCGCTGGGGTGGTCGCTCGACCACGCGGGTCCGCTGGCGCGGACGGTCGACGACGCCGGCGTGCTGCTCGATGTGCTCTCGGGCGGGCATGCCGGGCGTAAGTCCCGGCGCGCCGCGACACGGGGCCTGCGGGTTGGCGTCCTCCGGGGATCGATTGTCGAGAGGGTGCAACCGGCTGTGTCGCGCCAGGTCGACGCGGCGGCGGACGCCTTGCGCCGGCGCGGGTTGCGGGTCCGCTTGGTGGCGATTCCGGACATGCAGTGGACGGTCGCGACCCAACTGGTGACGCTCCGCGCCGAGGCGAGCGCCCTGCACGCCCGCTGGATTCGCGCCCAGCCTCGCGCCTATGGGGCCGACGTCCGTACCCGTCTCCAGCTGGGCTCGCTCGTGGCGGCGGCCGATTACGTGCTGGCGCAGCGCATGCGCGCCCGGATTCGGACGGCAATGAGCCACGTCTTCCACGACATCGATGTCCTGCTGCTGCCCAGCACGCCGATCGCCGCGCCGCTTGTCGGCGAGCGGACGGTTCGCTGGCGGTCCGGGGAGGAGCCGGTCGACGGCGCGTTGGTGCGGCTGACGGCGCCCTTCAACCTCACCGGTTTACCGGCGCTGTCGGTTCCCTTTGGCGCGACGGCCGGCCTGCCAATCGGCGTGCAGGTGGTCGGGCAGTGGAACGACGAGGCGCGCGTGCTGGCCGTCGGCCGCTTGATTGAAGAGGAAGCTCCTAGTAGATGAAGCCGATGAGCGGAATCGTGCCCGGGATCACGTGCCGGTAGCTGACCCGGCCCCAGCCGCCACCGGTCGGGCTCGCGTAGTTCATCTCGGAGACGAGCCAGCTGCCGTCGGCGTAGACCTGTTCGACGTAGGCGACGTGGCCCCAGTAGGGTGACTCCCAGGTGACCATGATGGCGCCCACGCGCGGCGTGGGACCTTCCGGCCGGCCATAAGCACGCGCGCGTCCGAACCACTGCCAGGCATTACCACCCCAGGGCGCGGGCCGGCGGGTGTTGACGTACCAGGTGCACTGCCCAAAGGGATAGCTTGCTCCGCCCGAGGAGTACACCGGCGTCACGTACCAGGAGCGCTTGCCGGCCGTGACCGTCTGCGCATTGGGCTGCGGAACGGAAGCCGGCTCCGGACCAACGCCGTAGGGCAACATCAGGTACTCGTCGACGGGCAATGTCTCCGGATGACGAAGCAAGTTGAACTCGATGATCGCGTCCGACTCGGCGTGATATTTCTGCGCCAGCGATGCCAGGGTGTCGCTCGCGCTGACCTTGACCAGCACGCCATCGACCGGCGGAATCACGACCTCCTGGCCCGCGGTTAGACGATCGACGAGCTTGGGGTTCGACCAGAGCAGCGTGTTCACCGAGAGCCCGTACTTCGACGCCAGCACGCGGAGCGTGTCGCCATCGACGGCGGTGTAGTGAATGATGTCGCGGTGCTTCTCGGCCGGCGGTGTCGCGGGCATCGCCGGGACGACCAGCGAACCACTTATCGACCATCCGATGCCGTCGACGGCACGGCCGAAGGGCGCTTGGGCGAGGGCCGTACCTGGCCCCGTGCCGCCGGCGAGGGCGGGCGCGGCGCCGACCGGGACATGGAAGACGACCCAGGGCATCGCAGCCGCCATCAACAGCACGGCTGAGTGTGTTGCAAAGCGCGGCGCAGCGTACTTCAGCGGACGTCCCCCTTTACCCCTTCCCTCTTGGCCGCTCCACTGCGGCCTACACAGGACAAACTGCCCAGGCCCCGAATGGCTTGCAGCGGGGCGACGAGCTATCACACGCTCGTGACATGACCGTTACCAGAGGACCGTAACCATCGAAATGGTCGCTCCGTCC
>VBFX01000295.1 GCA_005889395.1 Chloroflexota bacterium | reverse complement strand
CGCGTTGCCGAACCAGTTCAAGAGCAGCGTGACCACCGCCGACGCGACGCCGAACTTCACCGCGTTCCCCGACCAGCCCTTCATGACGTACCTCCCGGGCTCGAGCCCGTCCCCATATCCCTACCTGCCATCTTGCCCAGAAGCGGTGGCCTTGACAAGCGGCTAATTCAGGTGGAGAAGAGCCCGGAGTCCCGCGGCCACCAGAGCGCCCGCGATGACACAAGCGATGAAGGGGACGCGCAGGGCGGCCAGGCCGCCGGCGACGACCACGGCGGGAATCTTCACGTCGAGCTGGACCACGCCGTTCGGGCCGGTTAGCTCGATTGCCACGAGGGCGGCCAGCAGGGCGGGCGCCAGACCCGCCGTCCGGGTCGTGACCGTGGCAGGGATGCTGCGTAGCATCGGCCCGGCGGCGCGCATGCCGAACGTGAGCCCGGCGAGGCCGAGGACCAGCAAAAGCGCTAGCGGGCCAGCCACAGACCTACGACAGCGGCCCCGGCGAGTGGGATACCCGGCGGCGTGAAGGGCGCGAGCAGCAATGCCACGGCGGCCCCACCGAGGGCGCACCGCACGGCGTGCCGCCCCGACAGCATCGGCCAGAGCAGCGCGAGAAAAAGCGCCGGGAAGGCCGCGTCGAGACCGAGCCGTTTGGGATCACCGAGCACCGGACCGAGCAGCGTACCCGTCAGCGTGCCAAGCACCCAGACGGTGTAGAGTGTCGCGCCCACGACCAGCAGGGTCCGCCGGTCCGGACGACCCGGTTCGCCGGCCGCGACCGCAAGTGCGTAACTCTCATCGACGACGATTTGTCCGAGCAGCGCCCGTCGCAATCGGCCGCCCGGCAGCGATCGGGCCACCGCGATGCCGGTCGCGATGTATCGCAAGTTGAGGAGGGCGCCCGCGAGGACGGCGGTCAGGATGCTGCCTCCGGCGGTGATGACGCCGAGGGCCGCGAACTGCGCTGAGCCGGCGAAGACAAGGAGCGACATCAAGACGACGGACCAACCTGGCAGATGGGCCGAGACCGCCAGGACGCCGAAGGAGACGGCGAAGACGAACACCGCGATGGCGATCGGCGCCGCCGACCGGAAAATGTGGCGCACGGGGCGCGCGGCGGGCATTGCCGCCATTAGATCGGAAGGAGCCCCCGCCCTACCCTCCCCCGTAAGCGGGGGAGGGTAAAACGTCAGTGGGCAGGGTCAGGGAATTCCGCCGTTAGCGCGACCCGACGGGGACTTTCGCCAGCACCGTCAGCGACTCCTGGATGAACGCCGGGATGTCACTCGGCTGCCGCGATGTGACGAGGTTCCGATCGACGACGACCTCCTGGTCGACCACGGCGGCCCCGACCTGGGAGAGGTCGTCCTGGATGGTTTTCCACGCCGTCAGCTTGCGACCCTTGACGACCCGCGCCGTGATCAGCAGTTGCGGCCCGTGGCAGATGGCGAACACCGGCTTGTCGGCGTCGAACAACTCTTTGGTAAAGCCGACCATCCTGGGGTCCGCCCGTAGGTGGTCCGGCGAGTAGCCGCCCGGGATGAACAGCGCGTCGAACTGGTCCGGGCGTACCTGGTCGATGGCGACCTCGGCTTTGGCCGTGACCTCGCCCTTCTTCCCCTTGAGCTCCTTGCCCGCCTTGAGGCCGATGATGCTGACCTGGTGGCCCGCCTTGCGGAAGGCATCGTACGGCTCCTTGAACTCCGAGTCTTCGTAGTTAACGTCGAGTACGCATGCTATCCTCATGCTGATACCTCCCTGTATGGGTTTTGTGACACGAAGGGTTCCAGCCTACGAGGACGTGCGGCGGATCGTCAAGCTGGTGCTCGGCGGCCGGCCGGGTTCGGCGTCACGCGATTCCGTATCGTGGGAACACACGATGGATAGAGCTCTCCCCTATCTCGCCGCCATCGCCGCTGTCGGCGTCGCCTCGCTTGGCCTCGGCGCCCTGGCCTGGGTTCTGGAAATCCCGCGGGTGGAGACGTTTCTCCTCATTTTTGTTCTGCTGGTTGGCGTGATCGCCTGGCGGCTGGGTCGCGGCCCGGCGATTGCGGCGACCGCGGCCATCGCCGCCAGCTCCGACTACTTTTTCATCGCCCCCACGGGAGGGTTTGGCCTTCGTAATACGAGCGACGTCGTCCGCCTGGTGACGGGTATCTTCGCCGCCGCCGCCGTGATTCAGTTCGTCCACATCAGCCGGCGCCGCCAACTGTTGCTGCAAAGGCGCAAGGACCTTCTGCAGGATGTATCCCCGCGGATCGTCCAGAGCCTCGATGCCGAGGAAGTCCTCAACACGGTGGCCGAGGCGACGCTTCGGGTCATCGATTACCAGCACTTCCGGCTCTATCGCTGGGATGAGTCGTCTGGCCGTCTGATCCTGGTCAAGTCGGTCGCCCGTGCCGAGGCCTACGAACACACCGACTGGCATACCGTGACGTTCTCGCTCGGCGAGGGCATCAGCGGGATCGCCGCCCAGTCCCGGCGCGCCGTCCTCGTCCCGGATGGGAGCGTGGATTCGCGGATGGTCTACCCCATCGGAACGACGCGGATTCCGGAAAGCATCATCAGTGTTCCGATGGTGACCGGAGACCGGTTGTTTGGCGTGCTCTCGCTGGCTCGGATGGGAGCGCGATCGCTCAGCGACGAAGACCTGCGCCTGATGGAATCGATCGCCGCGCAGACTGCGCTCGCGCTCGCCAATGCCGAGCAGTACGCGGAGGCGGAGCAGACGATCAAAGCCCTGGCGACCATCGAGGGGTTGCAGCCGACCGACGCGGAGCTGACCGACACGGAAGTTGATAACCGGATCATCCAGGGCTTTAACGACCTGAGCCAGGCAGACTTTGT
>VBFX01000294.1 GCA_005889395.1 Chloroflexota bacterium | reverse complement strand
TCGCTGGTTCGCGAACGGCCGCCCGGACAGCACGCTCCTCTCGTTGCTCTGTCTGAACGATGAGCAACTCCTCGCGCAGCCGCTCGACCTCGTGTTCAGCGCGGTCGCGAAAGAGGTCGCCGAAGTCTGGGAACCTCGCTTTGCGGAACGCGTGCCGGTCGTCAGCACCGCGTCGGCGTTTCGCTATGAGCCCGACGTCCCGATCCTGATCCCGGGCATCAACGATGCGCATGCCGAGGCCCTCCATGACCAGCGCCGCAAGCGCGGCTGGCGCGGTTTCATCGCGCCCATCCCCAACTGCACGACCAGCGGTTTGGCCGTCTCGCTCAAGCCGCTGCATGACGCCTTCGGCGTGCGCACCGTGATGGTGACCTCCCTCCAGGCGGTCTCGGGCGCGGGCCGCCATGGCGGGGTCCTGGCGCTCGACGTGGTCGACAACGTCATTCCTTTCATCCCGGGCGAGGAAGAGAAGGTCGAGCGGGAGACGAAGAAGATCCTGGGTCACTGGGGCGAGCCCGCGCCATTCGCCGTCTCCTGTACGTGCACTCGGGTCAACGTCACCGACGGCCACCTGGAAGCCGTCTTCGTCGGCACCGAGCGCCCGGTCGATGCGGGGACCGCAAGCGCCGCGATGGAGCGGTTCGCCATCGATGGACTCAAGGGTCTGCCCTCAGCGCCCGATCGACTGCTGCACGTCACCTCCGATCCCTTCCGTCCGCAACCGCGCCGGGACCGCAACGCGGGGGACGGGATGACGGTCACGGTTGGCCGTGTGCGCGATGAGCCGGCACTCAAGGGCGTGAAGTACGTCGTCCTCTCGCACAACACCAAGCTCGGTGCGGGGAAGGGCGCCGTCCTCCTGGCGGAATGGCTGACGCGGGAGGCCTATGTTGAGCGCGTTACCTGAGCCCGTGGCTCGTCCTGTCCTTGTCCAGAAGTTCGGTGGCTCTTCACTCGGTACGCCGGGCCGCATCAAGCGTGCGGCGAAGCGTGTCGCGGCCAGCCAGCGGGCCGGCTACGACGTCGTGGTGGTGGTCAGCGCCATGGGCGATTCGACCGACCGCCTGCTGACTCTCGCATCGCGGATCGCGAAGGACCCGGCCGCGCGCGAGCTCGACCTGCTGCTCTCCACGGGCGAAGGTGTCTCCGCGCCGCTGATGTCGATGGCCCTGACCGAGCTCGGAGTCCCAGCGGTGTCGCTCCTCGGATTTCAAGCCGGCATCCAGACCGACCGGCGCCACGCGAAGGCGCGCATCGTCGGGCTGACGCCGGGACGGATCGAGCGCGAGCTCGCCGCCGGGAATGTTGTGGTCGTGGCCGGCTTCCAGGGGTCAAGGCGCAGGCTTGCGAGATCTTCACCGACGTGCGCGGCATCTACACCGCGGATCCACGATTCGTGCCGAATGCGCGATTGCTGCCCCATATCGCCTACCCGGAGATGCTCGAGCTGGCCAGCTCTGGCGCCCGCGTAATGCATCCGAGGGCGGTCGAGATCGCCGAAGCCTACGCGATGGAACTGCACGTTCGGTCGAGCTTCCATGCCGGGGCGGGTACCATCATCTGTTCGGAGGAGGCGATCATGGAAGACCGAAATCGGGTGCGCGGTATTGCGCACGAAGAGCATGTCGCCCGGCTCTCAGTGGTTGGTGTGCCGGATCGCCCGGGTATCGCGGCCGCGATCTTCGCGCCGCTGGCGGAAGCCGACATCGCCGCCGATGTCATCGTGCAGACCGCGAGCCACGAAGGGGTGACCGACATGTCGTTCACGGTGTCGTCCGGGGACGGCAAGCAGGCG
>VBFX01000293.1 GCA_005889395.1 Chloroflexota bacterium | reverse complement strand
CATCATCGATGCCAAGCGGGTGAAAGACGCGGTCGCGGCGCTGCACGAGGCGTTCAAGCTTTAGCTGTGCCCAAAACCGCCGCGGTGCGGGTGCCGGCCTCGTCGGCCAACCTCGGACCGGGCTTCGATGTTCTGGCGCTGGCTCTCGACCTGCACCTCACGGTCGAGGGGCGCGAGTCGACGAAGACGACGATCAGCTGGGCGGGTGAGGGCGCCGTGGAGGTGCCGCTGAATCGCAAAAACCTGATCGTGCGCGCGGCGCAGGAGCCTTTCGATGGATGGAGCCGTCCGCTGGATGGCCTCGAACTTCGGGTCACAAACGAGATCCCCATCGGCCGCGGCCTGGGTAGCAGTGCCGCCGCCATCATCGCGGGGATCACCCTGGGGGCGAAACTGCGCGGCCTGCGCATGCCGGCGCAACGCATCCTCGAGCTGGCTTTCCCTCTAGAAGGCCACGGTGACAACCTGGCGGCCGCCCTCCATGGCGGCTTCTGCATCGCCGTCATCGAGGACGGCGGGGTGCGCGTCCACCGCCTCGATTGGCCGTCAGGCTGGCGGGCCGTCGTGTTCGTGCCGAAGGGACTCTCCCCCACGCACGAAGCCCGTCGCCTGGTGCCGCTCCGTCCAGCGCGCGAGGATGCCGTCTTCAACCTCGGCCGTGTCGCCGAGTGGGTGCTTGCCTGTTCACGGAAAGATCGCTCCCTGGTCGCCAGCGCCATGGACGACCGCCTGCATCAGCCCGGCCGCGCCCGCGCCTATCCCTACCTCGACGACACCATCGCGGCGGCGGAGCAGGCCGGAGCCCTGGGGGCCGCGCTCAGCGGCGCCGGAGGAAGCGTCGTCGCCATCGCGGATCGGAACCTGGCCGCGGTCGGCACCGCGATGAGCCGGGCGGCAGGCTCACACGGCATCAAGGGGAGAGTGACCACGTTGAAGGCCGCTAGCCGGGGCGCCACCCAGCCCTCGCTGTAATCCTTCTGAAAGGTTCGTCGGGGCAGACTGAGCCCAGTGTGGAGGCGTGCACTCTCCATGCCTGCCATTTCAGATGAGAAGGAGGTGAGAAGCATCACTCCAACGCAACGCATCATTACGATCGCCGGCGTCGCCGGATCACTGATCGCGGGCGGCGTGATCGGGGCCACGCTGGCCGGACCGCTCGCCGCCACGGCGGCGAATACGGGACTGACGAACCAGCTGGCGGCCGCGTCGGCGAGTCCGAGCGCAAGCGCCGGAACCTTCAAGTCGAACGAGGACGCGACCCACGAGGCCGGTGAAAGCGCCACCGTCGAGGCCCAGGAGAATTCCGGCCAGCGGCCAGGCGGCGGATCGGGAAAGTTCACGCCGAACGAGAGCGCCGCGCACGAGCAGGGCGAGAGCGCCGAGCGTGAAGCCCAGGAGAACGCGGGCCAGCGCCCGACGGTTCCCTAACTACGCGCGTCGTATTGACAAACAGAGCTGGGCACGTGCGCGTCGGGCCCAGCCTTCGTCAATGGAGGAAGTAGAGCGTCAGCTCGCGGCGGCTCGGAACTCCTGCAGCAGCGGCGAACTGATCAGCACATCCGCGGTAGCGATGTTCGTCGCCAGCGGGATGTTGCAGACATTGCAGATTCGAAGCAAGGTCTGGATGTCGGGATCGTGCGGATGCTTGTCCAGCGGGTCCACCATGAAGAGGACGGCATCGATGTCGCCCTCCACCACGCGGCTGGCAATCTGAACGTCGCCACCATGCGGTCCGGCGGTCACGCGCTCGACGTCGAGCCCGACCTTGTCGCGCAGAAGGTCCCCGGTCGCGCCTGTGGCGACGATGTCGTATTCCTGCAGACGGCTGCGGTT
>VBFX01000292.1 GCA_005889395.1 Chloroflexota bacterium | reverse complement strand
ATGCAAATTGCCTCGCACGAGCTCCGCACGCCGCTGACCGTGATCCGCGGCTACGCGTCCTTGCTCGAGGAGGGATCGCTCGGCGAGATGCCGCCGGCGGCACAGCACGCGGTCCGCACCCTCATGGATAAATCGAGCGAGATGCGCGGACAGGTCGAGCGGATGCTTCTCCTGGCCCGCCTGGAGGACGGCGCGACGGAACAGCAGATGATGGAGCTCGACCTGCGAACTGTCGTCACCGACGCGGTGGAGCGCGTTCGCCCGCAGTTGGTACTCAAGCAGGGCACCGTCAACGTCGACCTCGCGACCGCGCCGCTGACGATCGTCGGCGACCCGGAGCGGCTCGCCACGGCCGTCGACAACCTGCTGCAAAACGCCGTCAAATTCAGTGCCGGGCCGCCCGAGATCGAGGTCACCGGAGACCGGGCGGACGGCCTCGTTCGCCTGATCGTCAAGGACCACGGAATCGGCATTCCCGCCGCGGCGCGGAGCCGGCTGTTTGAGAAGTTCTACCGGGTCAACGACCCGGAGCTGAACAATGTCGCCGGCACCGGGATCGGGCTCTACCTGGTGCGCCAGGTGGTCGAGGGCCACGGGGGCAGGGTGGACGTCGCCAGCCAGCCCGGCCAGGGATCGGCCTTCGAGATCGACCTTCCCTACGCGCTCGAAGGCGCCACCGCGCCGGCCGAGCCCTCCCTCCCCTAGCCCGAAATCGCAAGAGTGCCAGGTTTTTGAGGTTCCTTCTAATGTGGCGGACCAGCCCGAGCTGCAGAGCGAAACCCTTGACGCGGCACTCGAGATCCCAGCCGACTGGCTGATGCCGGGGCTCGACCTCGAGGCCGTCCGCGGGGCGCAGCGGCCGGACACCATCGCCACCCTGAGTGCACACCGCCTCTCCCTGAAGGGCGTCGAACTCGTTGTCGAACGCCGCTGGCTGCGGGAAGCGTTCTGGCGGCAGGCGAAGCAAGCGATTACTCGCGGCTACATCTATCGGAGCTCGGCCGTGCAGGTCATCGTGCGTGGCGAGCGGCGAGAGCACGAGCGGCGCAATACCCAGAGCCGCAGAGCCAGCTAACCGCCACCGCGTCCTCCTCCACCGCTGCTAGAGTTCTGAGCTAGCACATGAAGACGGTGATCTCGGCGGATCCACCCGTCAATCAGGCGCCGCCAGAAGTGGATCCGGCTCGCGACCTGCCGCGCGGTTTCTACGACTTCCTGCTGCCCCTGCATCGGGCGTTCTCGCCACGCCAGCAGGAGCTTGCCGCCCGGCGGCGCGGCGTCCTCGAGGCGGCCCACCAGGGGCGGCTGCCAGACTATCTCCCCGCCTCGGAGGCAACCACGGGCAGCTGGAAAGTTTCGCTGCCCGGCTGGTGCCAGGATCAGCGCAACCAGATGACCGGGCCGGCCGACGACGCCGAGCTCGTGGTCAAGATGCTGAACTCCGGCGCTCCCGGCGTGATGCTGGACCTGGAAGACTCCGTGGCCAACGCCTGGCCGAACATCACCCAGGGCATTCGCAACATCATCGCCGCCTTGCGGGGCGAGCTCACCTACCAGGACAAAAAGCGCGATCGCGAGGTCGGGATCAAGGAGAGCAAGACTGTGATCCTGACGCGGCCGCGCGGCCTTCACCTGGAACAGGCCGGCGTGATCAAGGGCGAGCGGATGGCGGCGGCGCTCTTCGACGTGGCCATGGTCGCTTACCAGGTGGACCCCTCCCGCCTGAAGCACCCGCTGTCGATCTACATCGCCAAGTCGGAATCCGCCGACGAAGCGCTCTGGTGGCGCGACCTCTTTCAGGCGGTCTCCGTCGCGCGCGGTTGGCCATCCGACTACATCAAATGCATGGCGCTGGTGGAGTCACACCCGCTCGCTTACCAGATGGAGGAGTTCGCCTACCACCTGCGCGAGCACATGATGGGACTCAACCTGGGCCGCTGGGACTACATGGCGAGCCTGATCGACTTCACCCTGCACGACCCCGCCTGGGTTCTCCCCGACCGAAACACGATCCCGCACGATGTCGCCTTCTTCCAGAACCTGCGCGAGGTGATGCCCGAGGTCTGCCACAAACGCGGCATGCTGGCGATCGGTGGCATGACGGCGCTCTATCCCAGCCGTGAAGATGCCGAGCTCAACGCGCGGGCGCTCAAGGTGCTCGAACAGGACAAGAAGAACGAGGCGAACAGCCTGATGGACGGCGCCTGGACGGGTCATCCCGATCAAAACGAGATCGCCGTCAACCAGTTCCCCTACCCGAACCAGGTCCAGGCGCGGCGCAAGGACGCGGACATTCACAAGGACCTG
>VBFX01000291.1 GCA_005889395.1 Chloroflexota bacterium | reverse complement strand
TGCCCGCCGGGCCGAAATTCGTCAGGTGATTGTTGGCGAGGTTCGCCACGTTGACACCGGCGTAATCGAGGCCGGCGATCGCCCGGGCGTCGCCGCAGAACTTGAAGCCGCCGTGAATGATCGGGCAGCTCTTGATGAGCGGCGACTCGAGGTTGATATACAGCAGGTCGCCGGTCTTTAAGTAGTCGGCCGTCTTGCGCCACGGATAGGCCCAGTCCTTTTTGAGGACGGTTTGGTAATTCACCTCGCGCGCTGGGATCACGTCGCCGGTGGCGATAATCACGCGCAGCTGCGACTGGTCATACTGCGACAGGTCGGGCTTACTGTCGCCAAAGATACTGGTGAGGCTGAGCGCGGGCGGGGTCGGGGTTGGCGTCGGCGTTGGTTTTGGCGTTGGGGTGGCGGCGTGGGCCGCCACCGGAGATGCCCCGGTGGGGCCGCTCACTGGCGCGGCGCATGCCGCCAACAGGGGAAGCACGAGCAGCGGGACCAGGGCACGACGCTTCAAGCGCCGGTAGCATACACCGACTGTGGATAGCCCACCAGCCAGAGCGGGTGGCCGATTATCTCTCTAGTGGTCGTTGCCGTGCGAGGCGTCGGCTTTGCCCGACTGGCCATTCGACTGGGCCGGGCCGCCCGGCGTGGCGCTTTTCGAGTTAGGGCCGCCGGTCTGGGAGAGCTCGCGGTTGAGTTCCGCCTCGGTCGCCGCGACCAACTGGTCCATCGCCGCGATCGCGCTCTGGGCGTCGGGCCGGGTGGTTGCCAGCGCCGCCCGCTCGGTCTGCGTCAGGGCCAGCTCCTGGTCGGAGACGAGCTGGTTGAAGGCCGCGTGCGCGGTGCCTTTCAGCGGCGAGGCTTGCTGGCGCAGGTGCTCGAGGGCCACGTGGTCACGCTGGTAGGCCCCCCGGATCGCGGCGCCCGGATCGATCGCGCTGGTTGCCACCTCGGAGATCTGGCTGGCCGCGGTCTGCAACGCCGCCGGCAGGTTGCTGGCGGTCGGCAAGTTGGCTGGGGCGAGTGGCCGTTGCGATGCCGATGCCGCATGGGCAACGACACCGCTGGTCAGGGCAAAAGCGATCACGATCCCGAGCAGACGGTTCGTCATGCTGAACACTCCAATCGCCTCGCCATCAGCCTAGCCTCGCCTCAGCTTCGTGACATTGCGCGATGCGTTACGTCACGGGATGCCGGTGGGTCGTTGCCTGCCAGCCATCCGCGCGCACAATCACTTCACACGGAATTACGGCGCCGCGCGTAGTCAGATCGGCCGGTTGACCGCACGCAAGCGGTCAGCCGATTCGTGGGTCCCAGGCGTCGGTGCTCAATACGATCGTCACCGGCCCGTCGTTGACCAGCTCCACCGCCATCTGCGCGCCGAAGGAGCCGGTCTCCACAGGGAGCCCGCTGGCACGCAGGCGGGCAATGAAGCGTTCCAGCAGCGGCAGGCCTTGCTCCGGCCGCGCCGCGTGTAAGAAGCTCGGGCGGTTCTGTCCCCGCGCGTCGGCGAAGAGCGTGAACTGCGAGACGACCAGGAAGGCCCCATTCACCTGTGTCGCGCTGAGATTGAACTTTCCAGCCTCGTCGCTGAAAACACGCAATTTGAGGAGCTTGTCGGCGAGATAGTCGGCATCGCGGTCCTGGTCCGTGTCCGCCACTCCGAGCACCACGCAATAGCCCCGGCCGATCGACGCCTCCCCGCCGTCCCAGCGGACCGAAGCCGACGTGACGCGTTGCACCACGGTGCGCATCAGGGTGGCGGGTTCCAGCCGCTGAGGTGGGCGTCGGTGCGCTGGGTCAACCAGCTCTCGATGTCTTGAAAGACCCTCGCCTGGTCGACCTCATTGAAGATCTCGTGGTACATGCCGGGGTAGAGGCAGAAGGCGCGCTCGGGTACGGTCGCACGGGCGAAGAAGCGCTGGGTGCCCAGGGGGTCGACGATGCGGTCGTCGCGGCCCTGCATGAGAAGAAAGGGAACGCGGATCTCGCCCGCTCGGGCGATGAACTCCTCACCGCGGGCGATGGTGTCTCCGTAGAGGCCGCCGGTAATGCGGTCGTGCACCAGCGGATCCGACGCATAGCGGCGAGCGACCTGCGGATCATGGCTCAGCAGATTGGCATCGACCTCGTTGGAAACCGCCACGCGCGGCGCCAGCCGGGGGAGGACTTTGGTTAGTGGGCGCTTCCAGGCGGGCACTTTGACCTTCGGGATCAACAACGGTGCCGAGAAGACGGCTCGGTCGATGTGATCCGGATGGCGCAGCGCGTAGGCGATCGCCAGCAACCCGCCGAATGAATGACCGATCAGTACCACCGGTCCACCGCTTTCGCCGCGAGCGCGCATCACGGCGAGGTCGATGTCGTCAAGCAGGGCGTCGAGGCTGGGC
>VBFX01000290.1 GCA_005889395.1 Chloroflexota bacterium | reverse complement strand
GATTGGAACAACGACCTCCCGTCGGCGGCACGAGACGGCGCCGCCGCGGTCAAGGCCGCGCCGAACTCGGCGCTCGCCCGAGCGTTTTACGGGGAAGCACTCGCGGACGTGGGCCGATACGACGAGGCGCAGCAGCAGCTCACCAAAGGCCAGGACCTCGCCAAGAAGGGGTCGGCCTACGACCGAGGCGAGGTCGAACGGAACTGGGGCAACTACTACCGCGACAAGAAGGACTTCACGCAGTCGCTCAATCACCTCAAGCTGGCTGCCAGCGCCCAGCCGAAATGGGTGGAACGGCTGCTGGAACTCGCACGCTTTTCGATTGCCCGGCAGGACTTGAACGCAGCCACCGACTTCCTGAAACGGGCGGCGACCCTCACACCCGACGACGCTGGCTTGCGCGAGCAGCTCGGCGACGTCGCCCTTTTTGCCCAGGACTACGGCGTGGCGAAGGCGGCCTACGAGGCGGCGCTCAAACTGCAGCCGCGCAGTGCCCTCGACCTCAAGATGCTCGGCGAGTTCGCCGTTGCCGTGGACAAGGATTCGAGCGCCGCAGCCAAGGATGAGCGCGCCGCGATCTCGGCCGAACCAACCGACGACGAGGCGGGCGCCTACCTGGTGGCCGTGCTGCGATACCTGGCCAAGGACGAAACCGCAGCCATGCAGGCGGCCACGCAGACCGTCGCGCCGGGCGGGTCAAGCACCGCACCTGCCGCCACCTTCGTCGATCTCGACAAGGCCGCCCTCGACCGGCAGGCTGTGGCCCTCGATACCGTCAATCGTTACCGGCGGCTGGCTGGCCTGACGCCGGTGAGCAGCACGCCGGTTGTTCATCAGGCGGCGCTTGCGCACGCCTTCTACACCTTCTTCAACGGTGCGCTGCCGAGCATTCGCGACCTGGGCATCCACAAGGAGGAGGCGAGCGGCCAGGGATACACCGGGGACAACGTCCTGAGCCGGGCGCAACACTTCGGCTACCCGCAACGTTCCATGGCCGAGGTCATCACCCATCGGACCGAGCCCGCGGGCGCGGTGGCCGACTGGATCGATTCCGTCTACCACCGCTTTCCGCTGCTGCGGGCGGATATGGTGGAGCTGGGCTACGGCGATGCCTACCTCGGACCGATGACCGTTCAGGTGATGGACATGTCGTACCGCGAGCGTGCGACCGGACGGATCATCGTCTATCCCGCGGCCAACCAGGTCAGTGTGCCGACCGCCTTCAACGGCAACGAAATCCCGGACCCAGCGCCGAACGCCAGTTACCCGATCGGCTACCCCGTTACCGCCACCTTTGACCGGAACGCGACGGTGACGGTCGGCGGCTTCCACCTGCGCGATCCAGCGGGAGCGGACCTGCCGGGGGTCACGCTGCTACCGAACCAGCCCGACATGGAGAATTCGTTCGCCTACATGGCCAACGTCCCACTCAAATCCGGCAGCACCTACACGGCCGACCTGACCTACACGCTGAACGGCAAAGTCGGCCACACGATCTGGAAGTTCACGACCGTGCTTGGCGCCAGCCCGACGCCGCAGTCACAGACCGCTGCCGCGGAACTGCGTTAGCCCACTCAGCCCGGAGGCGGGCAAGCGTGAACCGAACTCGGGCACTAGCTCGGTAGCGGCCCGTCTCCTTATGGTGAAAACACAAGGAGGTGAGTAATTGGCATCGTCGAGATTGCGCCGCCAGGTTGGTAACGGGTCGTCCGCCAGCGTGGTCGCCATATTCGCCATGGTTGTCATCGTGCTTATCCTGCTGCTGGCCTGGTACGGCTTCTTTGGCAGCGGGCACTGGTTCGGCAACAGCGGCGGCAGCGGCGTGAACGTCACGGTTCACACCACCCCCTGAGGTCATCGCCAGCTGATGAAGAAGGGCTGACTCCAGGCCCGGGCGCCGTCGTCGCGAACCGCCTCGATCCGGACGTACCCTTCATTGCCGGTGACCCGGTAGGATCCCGAGTTGGTGCTGACAGTTCGTAGCAGCCGGCCGCCGCGGCCGATGAAGCGCAGGCTCGAGCCGGGCACCGCCTCGGCGGTGATCGTCGACCCGGCAACGGCCAAGTCGGTGAACTCGGCACCCGTGGATGCCACGAACGCCCCGCGACGAAGCGAGCTCAGCAGCGAACTCGATTCGTCGGTCGAGGCGAGCACGCTGATCCAGGCGCCGCCGATGGCGGGATCGTTCACACCGCTCGCGTCGTCACCGGCAAAGGCGAACACGCGATTGCCGGCCGAGAGGAGCCGGTCCCATAACTCCGTGGCATCGGCCGCGCCCGCCCCTCCGAGCGCCAGCCGCGCGTCATAGACCTCCAATCCGTAGAGCCCGTGAAGACCCATGGTGGTCAGCAGCGACTGGGGCTTGCCCGGTGACAGCGGCGCCGCCAGAACCGGAAGTCCGCCATCGGCGGCCATCCAGTCGATCGCACCCTGCAGCGTCTGCGCGGGCAGCCAGTGGTCGATGCCGATCGCCAGCAGGTCGGCAAAGGGATAGGTGGCGCCCACGGTCGGCACCCCCGGAAGGACACGGCTGCCGTACTCCTCCGGCCAGGTATAGGTGTTCATGTCGCTGATGCCGAGAAACGCGTAGCCGTGCGCGGCATACCAGGCACCCAGTGCTCTCGGCAGGTCCCTACCGACGCCGCGCACCGAGGCGACGTGCAGGTTGCCCTTATACCAGGTGCCGCCCGTCGCATACGGATCGATGACCGTGAGCTGCCGCGTCGGACTGGTCGCCGGCTTCGCGGTCGAGGATCCCAGCTGGTGCCC
>VBFX01000289.1 GCA_005889395.1 Chloroflexota bacterium | reverse complement strand
AACAAGCTGGCTCGCGTCAGACGGCAGCTGCAACAAGACCTCGGCCGCGAGCCTACAGACGAGGAAATAGGAAAGGAACTGGAGATCAGTGCTGAGCGGGTCAGAGAAATCGAGCAAATCGCGCAGAACCCTGTCTCCCTGGAGACGCCCATCGGCGAAGAAGACGACTCCAACCTGGGCGACTTCGTTCCGGACGCGGAGGCGATCTCACCTGCTGAGGCGGCTGCCCTGACCATGTTGCGGATCGAGGTGGATCTCATTCTCGGTACCCTCTTGCCGCGCGAGCGGCGGGTGCTGCAGCTTCGGTTCGGACTGCTGGAGGGCCCGGAGCGGACCCTGGAAGAAGTGGGGAAGCGCTTCGGTGTGACGCGTGAGCGGATTCGTCAGATCGAGGCGAAGGCGCTGCGCAAGCTGCGTCACCCGAGCCGCAGCAAGAAGCTGAAAGACTATCTGGAGTAGTGTATGCCCGACCGCCGGCCAGCCATCCCTTCAGGGTATCCGCCAGGCCCTAATGTTGCGACCATGGGTAGGGTTCATTTTTCTTACCCTTGTTGGCGGCCGGGTGGGGTGGAGGGCCGCATGTGTCCTTCCCTAGAGCGCTGATCGGCGCGGCACTGCTTGCCCTTGCTTCCTGCAACAGTCAGACAGCGTCAGGCCACCAGTCGTCGTCGATCCAGGGCACGTCGGCCCCGTCCTCCACCGGATTCACGCTGACCTCACCCGGTCTTCAGGGAGGTCGATGGCCCCCTGACGCCACCTGCGACGGTAGTGACAGTCCGCCTGACTTCAACTGGACCGCCGGCCCGGCGGCGACCGCGTCCTATGCCATCCAGGTCTTCGATCCGGACGCACCCAATGGCGGCTTTACGCACTGGATGCTGGCCAACGAGCCGCCTTCGCTTCGTGGGCCGACGCCGAGGACGGGTATCAGCGGCAGAAATGACTTCGGTAACGAGGGTTACAAGGGTCCCTGTCCGCCCCATGGCAGCGCCCATCACTACGTGGTCACCGCCTTCGCCGTCGATACGATGCTTACCCTTCAGCCGCTTTATAGCCGTGCCCAGTTTCAAGCCGCGCTGGCGAGCCATGTCCTGGCGCAGTCCTCGATAACCGCAATCTACAGTCGATAGACCGGGAGTTAGTCAGCCGCGATGATCATCAGGGCGCGACTCGCTCTTTAAGCACTCGGGAGCGCGAAGAGCCGCGGGAGGGTTAGCCGGGGTGTTCGGCGGCCCATTGCTCCTTTGATTCCTTCTTCTTTTGCGCCAGGTAGCGGCGGACAGCGGCCTGAATCTCTTGGCCCCGGCCCTGATCGCGAAGGTCGAAGTGCATGATGTCGCCGTATGCGGCTCCCCAGTCCATTTTCATGCCCTCAACCAGTTCCTTGGAGAGGTCCATGAATCCGGTTTGCTGAATTGCCTCCTTCTGCTTCTTCTTGGTCCGTTGCCAGAGCGCGGTCACGGTGTCAAAGTCCGCCTGGATCAGCGCCAGCGCGGCATCTCTCTTCAGTCCTGCCCACGGCGCCTCTTTGGCGGCGGCCAGCTTCGCGTCGAGCGCCGCGGCCGCTTTCGCCGACGTCCCGGCGCTAAGGTAACTGAGGTACTCGACGAGCACGCTATTAACCCGGTGCAGGTCGTCGTATTTCATCTTGCCGAACCCCACAGGCGCACCGGTGACAAGGCGCCCGGCATTGGCCAGCACGGCCTTCTCGGTTGACCCACCGGGACTGACAAAAGGATTGGCCGTGTAATTGACGTCGAGGGCCAATCCGAACAAGTGCATCGAGACCGCGGCGCTTGTCGGGTGATCACGGGCCCCGACGATCTCCTCGTCACCCCGTAGTCCAAGCGTCTTGCCCGCAACCGCCGGATCCTTGTCCGGACCCCCGTACTTTTCCGCCAGGCGTCCTTCGCGCTCTCGGAGATGCTCGGCCAAATCCGTGTGAATTGGATCACGAACGGGCCGGCCGAGGAACTTGACGCCTGAGGTAAAGCTGTTGTACCACTCGACCGGGTCGATCTTTGCGTCCCTCAGGATCTCAGCGCAGTAGGCGGCAGGGTCGGCGGTAATTTTGGCCATCCCTTCGACCTTCTTCGTGGCCTTCTGCCCCTTAACGACCACCACCGCTTTCGTGCTGAGGCCAAAGTGCTCCTTCACGAATGCCTCGGCCTTCTTCTTCTCTGGAACCGTGGCTTTCGCCGGAGCCTCCTTTGCTGTGGCGGCGGGCGTCGAAGTGGCGGGCGGAGGGATAGTCTTGGCCGGTCCTGCGGCGGCCGCGGCGGGGGATCCACCTCCTGAACCGGACGGCTTGATCTCGAGATGCATTCCGGGATCTTTCGGCCAGGGAATGAAGTTGCTCACCCGCTTTCCGACTTCGGCTTTGGCAGCCGAGGCGAAGGCCTTGCGGGCCTTCGTACCGCCTAGCGACCCGGGCCCGACATCGAAGACGTTGAGGACGTGGAAGTCGCCGCAGTGCCGCGATACTTTGGAGGGACCGATCTCAACGATGCGATCACGCATGCCATTCTGGACCTCATTTGGCGACTTCCCTTCCGCCTCGAACTGCTCGAAGGTATCGATCACTAGCCTTCCGTTGGCGCCATAGAGAGCGCGCTGGGCGTCCACGCCGACGCTCACCAGGTTCTGGTACATCGCGCGCGCCTGGTCGTCCGCCGAGCGCGCGGTACTTGTGATGGTCGCTTTGCTCAGGCCGGCCGCTTTCAGAATATCGGTGAGGATCGCGAGTGAGGACGCCGCCACCGCCTCCTTCCTGGCGTTCGGTCCGAAGGTGATGACCGGCTCCTTGGCGATGGTGGTAGTGGGCGCCGCCGCGGCGGCCGCCGCCGCCGGCTTTTGCGCGGTCACCAGCTTGGCTGGCGAGGCCGGAACCTTCGCCGCTGCCGCGGGGAGCTTGCCGGCCCCAGTAGCTCCGCCGCCTCCCATCGACGCCGGCAGCGCGCCCATCGCCTGTTGCAGGTGTCCTTCTGCCACAACGGTGAAGTGGTCGCCTTTATCCTCGATGTTGAACTGATAATTCGCGGC
>VBFX01000288.1 GCA_005889395.1 Chloroflexota bacterium | reverse complement strand
GCAATCGCGACCTGCGAATTCTGCGGATTGCCCTGGTTGTAGTAGGCGGTGATCGCGGTCGAGCCCTGGCCGATGGACGCCGGAAGGATGGCAACCAGGTCACGGTTTCCCTGCGTCAACTCGCGTTTTTCGGCATCGAGGCTGCCCAGGTGCAGCTTCACCGCCTTGATACCCTGAAGATTGCTGACAATGGTGTTGCTGACCTGGTTGTG
>VBFX01000287.1 GCA_005889395.1 Chloroflexota bacterium | reverse complement strand
AGGGGGTGTTGTTCCCAAAGTTGATGAGGCCGAAGATGCCCATGATCAAGAGCGGCACCAACAGGCTGAAGAAGATTGCCCCGCGGTTGCGGAAGTAGGCCTTTAGCGACGACCAGGTCAGCATCACGAATGGGCTGCGCTTCACGCTTAACTCTCGCGGAGTCCGTGCCCGGTCATGTCGAGGAAGACGTCCTCGAGGTTGGCCGATCGCTCCAGCCGCTCGCCCTTGAATCCCTTGTCGAGCAGCCTCTGGATGAGAGCGTCGGGTGGCTCCATCGCCAGGATCTTGCCGTGGTCCATGATCGCGACCCGGTCGCAGAGGGTCTGAGCCTCATCCATGTAGTGGGTGGTGAGGACAATGGTCCGCCCCTCGGCACGGATGGATTGCGCCAGCTCCCAGAGGTTCCGTCGGGCCTGTGGATCGAGGCCGGTCGTCGGCTCGTCGAGAAAAAGAATCTTCGGCTCGTTCACAAGGGCGGTCGCGACGCTGAACCGTTGCTTCTGGCCACCGGACAGCGTGCTCACTTTCGCACGAGCCTTTTCGGATAGGTCCACCTTCTTGAGGATGGCCATGGCGTCGATCGACCGCTTGTAGAGGGCGGCGAACAGGTCGAGGAGCTCCAGCAGGTTCAGACCATCGAAGAACGCCGACGATTGCAGCTGCACGCCGATGACGTTCTTGACCTTATGGGGATCCCGGCGGACGTCGATCCCACCCACCAGGGCCTGGCCGTCGTCGGCGCTGCGCAGGCCCTCCAGGATCTCGACCGTCGTCGTCTTGCCGGCCCCGTTCGGACCGAGCAATCCGAAGATCTCTCGCTCCTTGACGCGGAAAGAGATGCCGTCGACCGCCACGAGGCTCCCGTACCGCTTGCGCAGTCCCTCGACGACGATCGCAAAGCCATCCGTTTGCGTAGCGAGGCCCGAATCGCCGGGCCGCGCGATCACACTCATGCCGCAGCCAATTATCCCTCGCCCGGTTGGAAGCCCAGCTCGCGGTTGATCGCCAGCATGCCGGCGTTGTCGGCGCGGTTATCCGTATGCACCATCGGGATTCCCTGCTGCGCGGCAGAGCGCGTCACCAGCATCTTCAGCACGCGGGCGATCCCTCGGCGCCGATGGCTGCTCAGCACGCCGGTGTCCCCCACCTCAGCATCGCCATCCG
The DNA here is from genome assembly GCA_005889395.1 of Chloroflexota bacterium. GTDB lineage: Bacteria > Chloroflexota > Dormibacteria > CF-121 > CF-121 > CF-13. The sequence goes on along the minus strand of VBFX01000287.1, from coordinate 3,965 downwards.
GGCGCCGCAGCAAGTAGCTCAAGCCGACGATGTGGTCGCCGTCCCTTGCCACGAAGAAGCTGTCGAGCAGCACGGCGGGACGCTCGTAGATGCTTCGCGTGAACGTCTCGAAAGGAGGATCCTGCCACTCGACGTGGGCCTCGTGCGGCATGTCACGCCAGATCGCCGTGTTGCAGCGATAGAGCTCCTGGCGCGTGCGCTCACCATCGATCTGCGGCAGCGCGACCGTCTCGATGCCGCCCTCGCGGAGTCGCTGCCGCCGCTCGTTGAGCCCGCCGAGATTCACCGCGGCCGGCCGCTGTCGTGAGGTCTGGTAGCGTTCTAGCTCCGTAAAGCCGCGCTTCCGCAGCAGCGGCAACGACGCAGCGAGCTCCCGCTCCAGGGTTTCGGTTTCCAGCCATCGAACGCCGGCAGTCGCCGCGAAACGGTCCACGTCGGCGGCTAGCCTGGAACCCAACCCCTGGCGCCGATGCGCCGCTGCCACCGCGATGAACCCCTGGGCACGATCGATCAAGGGCGCTCCATCCTCGCTCAGCGCCGCCTCCGCCATGCCGGCCAGCACGCCGTCGGCTGTCCACGCGCCGAGTTGCAGGGTTGGCTCGGCCGGCGGGCGCAGGGTTTCTTCGAAGCGAAAGCCGGGGACGTCCTCCTGCCAGTGCCGGTGCTGGTTGGCCAGGTCGAGCCAGGGTTTCAACTCCTCCGCCTTGACGGGGCGAATAGAAAAGGGGGCGGCAGTCACCCCCTCACCCTAACTAGAACGTCAGAGTGGGTGAGCGTCGCGTTGAACGTTCCGCTGCCGTTCTCGCTCTCGGGGCCGACGCCGTATAGCTCGCCGTAAACGGAAAAACGCTGGTTGGTGCAGCCGCTGAATCCGCTGAGCTGGCTGACCGTCCCATGCCAGGGCGTGAACGAGCCGTGGATCGCATCGGGCCATCCGTTGATCACGGTGTTGAGTCGGAAACTACCGCCGGTGATGTACGCCGGATGATGACTCAGGTCTTGATGCTTGACATCGATGTACCAGGCGCCGGCGAAACTTCCGGTGGCCTCACCGACGAACTGGCCCTCGGTGGGCGTCGCGTTCGGCAGTTCGCTACCGTGGATCCAGTCCGTGTAGGTGCTGCTGGCCGCGGCGGTGACGGTCATCAGCAGGCTGGCACCTAAAGCAAGCGCAATCGACAGCGCGGGTCGTTTCATGTTCCCTCACACCCTCTTGACTTGATCGAGCGCCTCTTCCAGGATGTCGAGCCCGCGGTCGAGTTCTTGCTCGCTCACCGTCAGGGGAAACAACAAACGGATGACATTGTCGTAAAGGCCGGCCTTCAGCAGGACGAGTCCGTGTGTATGGCAGTAACGCAGGACCTCGTTCGTCATCGTCCCGGCCGGCTCGCGCGTGGCACGGTCGGTGACCAGCTCCATCGCCACCATGGCGCCGAGCCCGCGGACATCACCCACCTGTGGGTGACGATCCTGCCAACCGCGCATTCGCGCCAGCGCGCGATCGCCGAGCCCCGTGCCACGCTGCGGAAGGTTCTCCTCGAGGAGCACGTCGATGACGGCCAGCGCGGCGGCGCAGGCCACCGGATTACCGCCAAACGTTCCGCCCAGCCCACCGGGATTGGTGGCGTCCATCAACTCGCTGCGCCCGACGACCGCACTGAGCGGCAGGCCACCGCCCATTGACTTGGCGAGCACGATCAGGTCCGGCTCGATGCCGGAATGTTCGACCGCGAACATCCTGCCGGTGCGACCGAAGCCGGTCTGGATCTCGTCCGCGATCAGGGGGATCTGGTACTCGGTGCAGAGCGTGCGCAGGCCGGGAAGAAAGTCTGGCGGTGGGACGACGAAGCCGCCCTCGCCCTGCACCGGCTCCACCAGGATGCCGGCGACGCGATCGGCGCTCACAGTCGTCTTGAACAACTGGCGCACGGCCTCGACGCAAGCCCCACCGAGGCTTTCCGCCGCCATGCCGGCCGGACGCCGGTACTCGTACGGATAGGGCACTTGGTAGACCTCTGGAGCGTAGGGGCCGAAATTCTGTTTGTAGGGCGCAACCTTTCCCGTGAGCGTCATCGACATCAGCGTGCGGCCGTGAAAAGCGTTGTGGAAACTGATCACGGCCGCGCGGCCCGTCGCCTGGCGCACGACCTTGATCGCGTTCTCCACCGCTTCCGCCCCGCTGTTCAACAAGAGTGCCTTCTTGGGGAACGCACCGGGCGTGATCTCGCACAGCCGGCGGGCGAGGCGAACGTACGCCTCGGGCATCATGACCGGCGCGCCTGAGTGCACCAGCCGGTCCGCCTGCTCGCGGATCGCGGCGAGCACGCGGGGATGGCCATGGCCGACGTTCATCACGCTGATCCCGGTCGCGAAGTCGATGTATCGGTTCCCATCGACGTCGGTGAGGCTGGCGCCGCTGCCCTCAGCCGCAAAGACCGGCATGGTGGACGCCAGGCCGCGAGGCAGGTAGCGATCCCGCTCTTTTTGGAGCTCCCGCGACCGTGGCCCTGGCCACTCCCCCATCGGGGATATCCTAAGGGTCGCGGCGAGATCTCGCGGCGTATAGGAGGGTGTCAGATAGATGGCAACAGCAGTCAAGCGGCGGGAGATGTTCATCGGGGGCGAGTGGGTTTCCGGGTCGGGTAGCGCGTCGCAGGAGATCATCAACCCGGCGACCGGCGAGATCATCGCGGAGGTGCCGAAGGGCACCGAGGCGGACGTTGACCGCGCCGTGAAGGCGGCGCGCAAGGCGTATACGGAATGGTTCGAGACCGTCCCCAAGGAGCGCAGTGAGATGCTGCTCAAGCTGGCCGACGCGATCCTGGCGGACGCCGAGGAGATGGCGAACATCGAATCGGCGAACGTGGGCAAGCCGCGCGCGCTCTTCCTCTCGGACGAGATGCCACCGTGCGTCGACAATCTGCGCTTCTTCGCCGGCGCCGCCCGCACGCTCGAAGGCCGGGCCGCCGGCGAGTACATGCGCGGCTATACGAGCATGATCCGGCGGGAGCCCATCGGCGTGGTCGGTTCGATCGCGCCGTGGAACTATCCCCTGATGATGGCGATCTGGAAGGTCGCCCCCGCACTGGCGGCGGGCAACTGCGTGATCCTGAAGCCGTCCGAGTGGACGCCCCTCAGCGCGCTACGCATGGCCGAGCTGGCCGCAAATATCTTTCCGCCGGGCGTCTTCAACGTCATCACCGGCGACGGCGAGCCGGTGGGGGCCGGCATCGTTCGCCACCCCGGCGTCGACATGGTGTCGCTGACCGGCGACGTCGCAACCGGCAAAGAGGTCGCGCGTGCGGCGTCGCAGACGCTCAAGCGCGTCCACCTCGAGCTCGGTGGAAAGGCGCCCGTGGTCGTCTTCGATGACGCCGACCTCGAGGCGGTCAACACCTGGGTGAAGATCGCCGGCTTCTTCAACTCCGGCCAGGATTGCACCGCGGCCACCCGCGTCATCGCGGGTCCGAAAATCTACGACAACCTGCTCGCGTCACTCGCCAAGAGCGTGCAGTCGGTCAAGGTCGGCAACCCGCTCGAGGAAGGCGTGGAGATGGGGCCAATGGTCGCCAAGGAGCAGCTCGAGCGGGTCGAGGGATTTGTCGACCGCGCGCGCGAGCATGGAGCCCGAGTGCTGGTCGGCGGCGCTCCGGTTCCCGGCCGCGGCTACTTCTACCAGCCGAGCCTGGTCACCGACGTCAAGCAGGACTCCGAGATCGTCAAGAAAGAGGTCTTCGGCCCGGTGGTCACGGTGCAGCGGTTCAAGGATGACGACGAGGCGATCGCCTGGGCCAACGACGTCGACTACGGACTGGCGGCATCAGTCTGGACGCGGGATATCGGCCGGGCGATGAACGCCGCGCGCCGGCTGCAGTTCGGCACGGTCTGGATCAACACCCATATCCCCCTCGTCAGCGAGATGCCCCACGGTGGCTACAAGCAGAGTGGCTACGGCAAGGACCTCT
>VBFX01000286.1 GCA_005889395.1 Chloroflexota bacterium | reverse complement strand
GGCCTCACGCTCGACTACCCCGGCATCTTCCCAATCCAGCGCGAGCTTGCCGGCAAGGTGCCCGCGCTCGCGAAAGTAGCCCAGCCGCCGTCTCCCGAGCCCGAGCCGCCGCTGGTGCTGGTCGGACCTGCTCACCCGTGAACGACCTCTACAACAACCCGATCGGACACTGGGTCGTGGTCACCATCGCGATGACCCTGCTGCTCGTTGTCGTTCTCACGGCGACCGCCTACACGGTGTGGTTCGAGCGGGTGGCGCTCGGCCGCATCCAGCGGCGCCCGGGACCAAACCGCGTCGGACCCTTCGGCTTGATGCAGCTCGCGGCGGACGGCATCAAGCTCGCTTTCAAGGAGAGCTTCGTCCCGGCCAAGACGGACAAGATCATCTACGTCATTGCGCCGGCGATCGGCGTCGCGGCGGCCTTCCTCGCCTGGTCGGTGATCCCGATCGGCCTTTGGTACAACGTCCAGTACTGGATCGCGGACGTCAACGTCGGGATCCTGGTGATCTTCGCCGTCAGCTCGCTGAACGTTTACGCCATCGTCCTCGGCGGGTACGCGTCGAACAACAAGTACTCGCTGCTGGGCGGCCTCCGGTCGGCAGCGCAGCTGATCAGCTACGAAATGGCGCTTGGGCTCGCCCTTGTGCCGACGTTCATGATCGCGGGCTCGCTCCGGCTCCGCGACATCGTCGAGTACACGGTCCATTGGGGCCCATACACGGGGCCGATTCCGTTGATCATCCTGACCCCGATCGGCTTCCTGATCTACCTCATCTCGGCCACGGCGGAGACCAACCGCACGCCCTTCGACCTGCCGGAAGCCGAGCAGGAGCTGATCGGGGGGTTCCTGACCGAGTACTCGGGCCTGAAGTTCACGATGTACTACCTCGCCGAGTACCTGAACGTGATCACGGTTGCGGCCCTCGCGACCCTGCTGTTTTTCGGAGGGTGGTACCTGTGGGTGGTACCACCCGTCTTCGCCTTTTTCATCAAAGTTGTGCTCGTCGTGTTCCTCTACATCTGGCTGCGCGGCACCTACCCACGCCTCCGCTACGACACTCTCATGCGCCTGGGCTGGAAAGTGCTGCTGCCGCTGGCGCTGGCCAACGTCGTCGTGACTGCGATCGTGCTGGTCGCGGTGCAGGGATAGGGCATGGCTGACGAAGAGAAAGACCAGAAACCCAAGCCACAGAGCGTGGCGAGCGACATCGCCGCGTTGATGAGCGGGCTCAAGACGACCCTGGCCGAGACTTTCCGGCCGGTCGTCACGACCATGTACCCGGAGGAGAAGACCCCGCGGTCAGAGCGCTACCGCGGACGCCACTACCTCAGGCGCTACGACAACGGCCTCGACCTACGAGATCAACATGCTGCGCTGCATCTTCTGCGGCTACTGCGAGGAGGCCTGTCCCGTGCAGGCGATCGTGCTGGGCCCCGAGTACGAGCTGTCCGACACCAGCCGCGAGAAGTTCATCTACACCAAGGAGAAGCTGCTGGAGCCGCTGCCTCCCGACGTGCAGGCCCGCCTAGGGGGGGCGTCGGCAGGCGGGCCTGGCCCGACTGGCGACACTCTGGGGCATGCTCCCACCCAGATGGACGCTCAGGAAAAGAAGTAGTTGGCAATCGCCGTCTTCTTCGTCGCCGCCGCGATGGCTGTGCTTGGCGGCATCGGCGTCGTTGCGTTCCATCAGCCGATCAGGTCGGTCTTGAGCCTCGTCCTCGTGATGCTCGCGCTATCGGTCCTCTTCCTTCTCCTCAGCGCGCAGTTCGTCTTCGCGGTCCAGATCATCGTCTACGCCGGCGCGGTGATGGTCCTCTTTCTGTTCGTCATCGCACTGCTCGGCCCTGCGCGCGAGCTGGGCCGCGGGCGACTGCGTTTCCAGGGCTGGCTGTCGGCGCTGTTCGTGCTGGTCTTGCTCGGGTTGATGTGGGGCCTGCTGCAGGGCGTGCAGTACCGCCAGCCTGACCAGGGAGACCTGTCGTTCTTCGGCACCGTGCAGTCGATCGCTGTGGGCCTGTTCACGACCTACCTCTATCCGTTCGAGCTGACTTCGATCCTGCTGCTGGTCGCCGCGATCGGCGCCATCTACCTCAGCCGTAAGCGGATCGACGATTTGTGAGCGCCCTGAACATCGGCGGTTCGCAGCTCGACGCGTCCTGGTTCCTGTTGCTCAGCGCCGTCCTGTTCGTGCTGGGAGCGGTGGGCGTGCTCGTGCGCAGGAATCCCCTGGTGATCCTCATCTCGATCGAGCTGATGCTCAACGCCGCCAATCTGGCTCTGGTTGCGTTCTCGCGGCAACTGGTGAATATCGAGGGTCAGCTGTTCGCGCTGATGTCGATGACGGTCGCCGCGGCTGAGGCCGTCGTCGGGTTGGCGATCCTGGTCGACATCTTCCGCACGCGCGATGTCGAGGACATCGACGACCTCAGCGAGCTGCGCGGATGAGCAACCAGGCGCTCGCGCTGCTGATCCTGCTGTTCCCGGCCGCCGGCGCGATCCTGCTCGCGGGTCGGGGCTGGCGCCTGCCGCGGATCTTTACGGTGATCATCGGCCCCGGCGTCGTGTGGGCTTCTTTCGTGGCGACGCTTGCACTTCTCTTCGCCAAAGCGTCTGGGGACTTCACGTACTGGACGTGGATCAAGAGTGGGGCTTTCGTTGTCCCGTTCAACCTCTTGATCGACAACCTGTCGATCTTCATGTGCCTCGTCATCACCGGAGTCGGCGGGTTGATCGTCACCTACTCGGTCGGCTACATGGAGCACGAGGACGACCCGAGCTACGCCCGGTTCTTCTGTTACATGGACGTCTTCATCTTCTCGATGCTGCTGCTGGTCCTGGCCGGCAACTTCGTGTTCCTCATCGTCGGCTGGGCCATGGTCGGCTTGAGCTCCTACCTCCTGATCGGCTTCTGGTACCAGCGCCACTCCGCGGTCGTCGCCGCACGCAAAGCCTTCGTCATGAACGTGATCGGCGACGTCGGCATGATCCTCGGCACTTTCGTTGTGTTCGCGAACGTCCGCGCCGTCACCTACACCAAGGTGTTCGACGCGCTGCCCTGCGCCAACGGCCAATCCTGTGCCGGTGGCGATTACGGCTGGATCGAGCTTGCGGCGTTCTTGCTCCTGGTCGGCGCCGTGGCCAAGTCGGCGCAGCTGCCGCTCCACACCTGGCTCCCTGACGCCATGGAGGGCCCGACGCCGGTCAGCGCCCTCATCCATGCCGCAACGATGGTCACCGCCGGCGTGTATCTGGTCGGCCGCATGCATCCCATCTACGACGTCGCGACCTACGCGCACAGCGCTGTCGCGATCATCGGCGCCGTCACCGCGCTCTTCGCGGCCACGATCGCCGTCGTGCAGGTCGACATCAAGCGGGTGCTCGCCTACTCGACGATGAGCCAGATCGGCTACATGTTCCTCGCGGTGGGCATCGGCGCCTACGCGGCAGGCTTCTTCCACCTCCTATCGCACGCCTTTTTCAAGGCCCTGCTCTTCATGGCCGCGGGCAACGTCATCCACGCGATGCACGACGAGCAGGACATGCGTAAGTACGGCGGTCTGTGGGCTCAGATGCGTCCGACGTCGATCACGTTTCTCATTGGCTCCCTGTCGCTCGTCGGCGTGATCCCGTTCGTCGGCTTCTTTTCCAAGGAGCAGATCCTCGGCCTCGCCTTCTCCAAGCCTGACGACAACATGGTCCACGTCCTCTGGGCGGTCGGCTTCGGCACCGCCCTGATCACCGGCTTCTACACCGGCCGCATGTGGTGGCTCTCGTTCTGGGGCAAGCCCTCGCCCCAGCGTCCGGTCGAGCACCCACACGCGCCGCGACTCGTGATGATGGTGCCGGTCGCGATCCTGGCGATCCTCGCTACGGTGGGCGGATTCATCCAGACCACCGCGATCGGGGTTGGGCCTTCGACGGTCACCGACTTCCTTGAGACCGCAGTCGGACCGCAACGCTGGGAAGGCGGCGGGGCGGAGATCGCCGTGACCTTCCTGACCATGATCCTGGCCGCCGCGCTGTTCGTCTGGGCTCTGTACAGCCGGCCCTGGTCGGCGTACGCGCCCTGGGCGCAGCGCCTGCTCGAGCGCAAGTACTACTTCGATGAGATTTACGAGCGGGCTTTCGTACGCCCGACGGACTGGATCGCGGGTTTTGCCCTTCGCGATATCGAGAGGCCGGTAATCGACGCCGCCGTCGTCGACACCGGGCTTCTCGCCCGAGCCGGCGCGGGCGGCTTGAGCCTGACCCAGAGCGGCTACTTCCGGAACTACGTGCTCGTCTTCGTCGGCGGTGCTCTCGTCGCCGCGGTGTTCCTGATCGTGAGGGCGAGCTCATGACCCTGACCGCGCTGTGGCTAATGCCGCTGATCGGTGGAGCGCTCGTCGCGTTTCTGCCACCGCGCCTGGCCAAGTGGTTTGGCGTGCTCGTGGCGCTGGCCGTGCTGCTCGTATCGGGATTTGTCGCCCTGAACTTCGCCCCCGACCACAGCGGGTTCCAGTTCACCGAGAAGCTGGCGTGGATCCCGCAGTTCAGCATCTTCTACCGCCTCGGCGTC
>VBFX01000285.1 GCA_005889395.1 Chloroflexota bacterium | reverse complement strand
CAGCAGTGGATAGTTGACGCGCAGAGGGTTGATCGGCAGGCTGAGCGCAATGGTGGCCACGACCAGGACGATCAGAGCGGACGCGACCGCACTGGCGAGTTGGGCCAGACCGCGGCCGAGCAGGTAGACGTAGAAATGCGCCGGGCTGGTGTAGACGTATTTCAGCATCTTGTACTCGCCGCGGTCTTCGGCGATACCGTTGCTCAGACCGGCGAAGCCGTACTGGACGAAGGACCAGAACGCCACCCCGCTGACGAGAAAGGCGAGGTAGGCAGCCGTGTTGGCGCCGCCGCCGCTTATGACGCGGTACATCACGACCAGGATGAATGCGGCCGACAGCGGGCGAAGCACGGAGTAGAGCACGAAGACCAGCGGTTGCGTCCAGTTACTGGAGATCTGCCAGCCGAGTCGAGTCGCGGCCTTGAAACCCCGCCACTGGCGGATGGCGGTGCTCATGTGGATCGGAGAATGAGCCGGGCGTCCTGACGCGCGCGGCGCTCGAGGTAGCGAAGGCTGATCTGCGACAGCGCAGCATAGGCGATGATCTGCGCCACCACGGCGAGGACCTCGACCGACAGCGGAATGAACTGCGGCGTTCCCGGCAGAATGAGCTGGCGAATCGCGTCGAGCCCGAGGGTCAGCGGAATCAGCGACCCAATGCCGCCGACGACCGCGCCGAGGCTGCGGACGGGAAAGTAGAAACCGCTGAGGAAGTAGATCGGCTCTTGCATCGCATCGGCCAGCTGCCAGGCTTCGCGCTGATAGAAAAGGAAGAGACTCGCGAGCAGCATCCCGAGGCAGTAGAGGGCACTGATGGTGAGGACGAATACACCGAGAGCGGGGAGGAGACCGGACAACGAGTAGCTGACGCCAAAGAGGACCGACGCGACCAGCAGGATGGTCGCGGCCCTCGTGAGGCTGACATAGGCGCCTCCGAGGGCCATCCCGAGGAGAATGGCCGCCAAACTCGTCGGCGCCATGGCGAAGAGCTCGAGGTTGCCCGCCCCCCGATCCCAAAAGAATTGGGTCGCCATCGCCCAGATGACGTTCTGCCAGAAGGCGAGCAAAACGCCGCCCAACACCACGAATCCGAGAAAGCGGGCGGGTGCGTGGAGGGCGCGATAGACGTAGATCATGGCGATCGTGCCAAGGAGGGGAAGGAGCGTCTCGGTGATGAGCCAGGCGCGGTTTCGATAGGCGGCGACGAAACGCGGATAAGCGCGGGCCACGATCGTCTTGAGGAAGATTCGGATTGCCGATGGATGGCTCACGCCTGCTCCTCCTCGGCCATGCCACGGCCAACCAACTTGACGAATGCATCCTCGAGTGTCGGTTCACGCTTTTGCACTCCCTGGATTTGGCGGCCGGATCCCTCGACCGCCCGCATCACGCCCCCCAGCGCCGCATCGTTCGAGAGCTGAAGGCTGAACCGGTCGGTGCCGTCCTGCTCCAAGACGCTGGCGGCTGTCACGCCATCCACCCCGCGCAGGGTGTCGAGCAGGCGGCCGCCAGGACTGAGCTGAAGATCGACGATCGAATTCTGCTGGACGCGCTGCTTTAGCTCGGCCGGCGTCCCTTCCGCGACGATGCGCCCCCGATTAACGATCGCCACGCGGTCGCAGAGTTCGTCCGCCTCCATCATGTAGTGGGTCGTGAGGATGACGGTGCGACTCGGGTCTTCTGCCATCCAGCGCCGCACTTCGTCGCGCACGTCGCGGGCGGCACCGACGTCGAGCGCCACGGTCGGCTCATCGAGAAACAGGATGCGCGGATTCGTGATGAGACCCCGGATCAGGTTCATCTTCTGGCGCATGCCGCTGGAAAGCGCCGAAACGCGGCGGTCGGCCGCCTCGCTCAGGCCCAGCCGCTCGAGGAGCTCATCGATCCTCCGCTTCGACGGCGCGCTGGGCATGCCGTAGAACTGGGAGAACATCCATAGCTGCTCCTTGACCTTGAGCATGCCGAAGCCGACGTTCTCGCCACCGGAAACCATCGCGATCCGATGGCGCAATTCGCGGAATTGCCGGACGACGTCGAGGCCGTCGACAAAGGCTTCTCCCGATGACGGAAGCAGCAGCGTCACGAGAATCTTGATCAGCGTCGTCTTGCCGGCACCGTTGGGGCCGAGCACGCCGAAACGCTCGCCGCGGCGGACTTGCAGATCGATTCCATCGAGGGCCACGACCTCCTGGCTGCGCGAGCGATAGACGCGCCGAAGCGCTTTGGTCTCGACGGCGATGTCCATGGGCTGGAGGATTCTACTGCGGGCGAGGGATCAGGCGGCCTTGACGGCGGCGACCAGCTTCATAAGCGAGTCCTTGGCGTCGCCGAACAGCATGACGGTCTTGGGGTCGTAGAGCAGCTCGTTGTCGATCCCGGCGAAGCCGGGTCGCATGCTGCGCTTCATGAAGACGATGTTCTTCGCCTCGTCGGCGTTGAGAATCGGCATGCCGTAAATCGGGCTGCCGGGCGAGTTGTGTGCCGCGGGGTTGACCACGTCGTTGGCACCAACGACGAGCGCGACGTCCGCGGACTTGAACTCGTCGTTGATCTGGTCCATCTCCTTGAGCTGGTCGTGGGGGACGTTCGCCTCGGCCAGCAAGACGTTCATGTGGCCCGGCATCCGGCCGGCGACCGGGTGGATCGCGTACTCGACCTCGACGCCGCGCTTCTCCAGTTCGTCGGCGAGTTCGCGCACGGCGTGCTGACCCTGGGCGACCGCGAGCCCGTAGCCGGGGACGATGATCACTTTCCGCGAATAGGCGAGCAGGGTGGCAATGTCCTCCGGAGATCCGGACCGGACCGACTTTCCTTCAGCGCCTGCCGCGCCCGCCGGCCCGGCCGTCGCCGCACCGAATGCGCCGAAGAGGACATTGCCGAGCGAGCGGCCCATCGCATCGCTCATCAACTTGGTGAGCAGCGTGCCCGACGCGCCGACGAGGGTGCCGGCGACGATCAGCGCGAAGTTGCCGAGCACGAAGCCA
>VBFX01000281.1 GCA_005889395.1 Chloroflexota bacterium | reverse complement strand
GTTCCGAGCCGTCTTCAATCGGGCGGCGATCGGCATCGCGCGGATCGACCTTGCGGGCCAGATCATCGAGGCGAACCCGGCGCTCCAGCGAATGCTGGGCTACAGCGCCGAGGAGTTGACGCACAACCCGCTCGCTACCTTCGTCCATCCTGACTATGTTCGTGAAGGACGGTTAGCGCAGCTCACCGAGCTATCCGAGGGAAATCGCCACGAGCTGCAGCAGGAACTGCGCTACGTCCACAAGCTGGGCGGGCTCGTCTGGTGCAACTCGATCGCATCACTGGTGCGCGGTCCTTCCAACGAACCCCTCTTTCTTATCGTCATGACCGAGGACATCACGGCCCGAAAGAAACAGGAGATCGCCCTCGAACACTTGGCTCTCCATGACGGCCTCACGGATCTTCCCAACCGGACCTTGATGTTCGACCGCCTGCGGCAGGCCATCCTGGCCAGCAAGCGTGAGCACCATCCGCTGGCGCTACTGATGATGGACCTGGACCGGTTCAAGGAGATCAACGACACCTTCGGGCATCACGGGGGCGACGACGTCCTGCGCCACGTATCGACCCGGCTCAAGGGCCAGCTGCGGGAATCAGACACGGTCGCCCGTCTTGGCGGCGACGAGTTCGCCATCATTCTCCCGGGAGTCGTCGACGAAGGCGCTGCGGGAGCGACGGCCGCACGGATCCTCCAGGCGCTCCAGGAACCTCTGTTGATCGATGACGAGTCGCTCGAGATTCGAGCCAGCGTCGGGATCGCGCTCTTTCCCCGGCATGCGGAAGATGCGGACATCTTGCTCCGACGCGCGGACGCCGCCATGTATGAAGCCAAGCGAGCCGGCGCCGGGATCGCGTTCTATACCCTCGAACACGAGGTCGATTCCAGCAGCCTGACGCTGACCTTCGAGCTTCGTCGCGCGATCGAAGAGAACGCGCTGATCCTTCACTATCAGCCCGTGCTTCGTTGCGGAACGAGCGAGGTCATCGGCGTCGAAGCGCTCGTGCGCTGGCCGCATCCTCGTCACGGGCTGCTGGCGCCGGATCGCTTCATTCCGCTGGCGGAGCAGTCGCGCCTGATCCGGCCGCTCGGTCGCCGCGTCATCGAGGCGGCCGTCCAGCAACAGGACCGCTGGTGGCGCGTGGGCATCACGCTTCGCATGGCTGTGAATCTCTCGATCCGCAACCTGCAGGATCCCGAGCTCCTCCCATGCGTAACCCGGGTCCTGGAAATGTATACGGTGCCGCCCGACTGGCTGACAGTCGAGATCACGGAGAGCACCCTGATGGCCGACGCCGAGGAGACTCTCAAGGTGCTGGCGCCGCTCAAGGCCATGGGCGTACGCGTGTCGATCGATGATTTCGGCACCGGCTTCTCGTCCCTCACCAACCTGAAGCGGCTGCCGATCGATGAGCTCAAGATCGATAAGACCTTCGTCACCGATATGCCGTCGAAGAAAAAGGACGGGCTGATCGTGCGATCGACGATCGACCTTGCCCACGCGCTCGGGCTCGTCGCCGTGGCGGAGGGCGTCGAGGAAGCCTCAACCTGGGCGATGCTGTCAGCCCAGGGCTGCGACCTAGCCCAGGGCTACTACCTCTGCCGGCCGTTGCCGGCGGCCGAGTTCGTGCGCTGGTACCAGGCGCGATCGCCGAAAGCAGCCTAGTGCCAGTCGCTTACCGCATCGAGCCGCGCACGGTTCGCGTGATCCGCTCGACCGACGGCATCGCCGCGTCCTCCAGGACGTCGGCGGCCGGTAGCGGCACGTGCGGCGTGGTGATCCGCACGATCGGTCCGTCCAGGTCGTCGAAGCACTCGTCGGCCACGATGGAGGCCAGCTCGGCGCCCCAGCCGCACAATCGCGGATTCTCCTCCACGGTGAACAGCCGGCCAGTTTTGACCACCTCGTGCAGGATCGTTCGGGTATCCAGCGGGACGAGGCTGCGGACATCGACGACGGTCGCCTGGATACCGTCGGCCGCCAACTGCTCGGCAGCCTGCATCGCCTTTGGCACCATGGCCGCCAACGCGACGATGGTGCAATCCTTGCCGTCGCGCCGCACCTTCGCCTCGCCGAGCCGCTCCAGGTGTTCGCCGTCGGGAACCTCGCCCTTCACGCCGTAGAGGGATTTCTGCTCGAAAAAGATCACCGGATCCGGATCGCGGATGGCCGCGGCCAGCAGGCCCTTGGCATCCGCCGGCGTCGACGGCGCCACCACCTTGAGGCCGGGCACGGCCATCGCCCAGTTCTCCAGGCTCTGCGAGTGCTGGGCACCGAAACGGGTGCCGCCGCCGTTGGCGGTGCGGATCACGAGTGGGATCGACACCTGGCCGTCGGTCATGTACCGTGTTTTGGCGACCTGGTTCGCGATCATGTCCCAGCAGGTCGCGAGAAAGTCCGAGAACATGATCTCCGCGATCGGCCGCAGTCCGGTCATCGCTGCGCCCATGGCGGCCCCGATGATCGCCTGCTCCGAGATCGGCGTGTCACGGACCCGATCCGGGCCGAAGCGCTCGAACAAGCCCACCGTTGCCTTAAAGACACCGCCGGCGGCGCCCACGTCCTCGCCGATGAAGTAGACCATCGGATCACGCTCCATCTCCTGCGCGATGCCGGCCGCGATTGCCTCGCGGAAGCTCAGTTCCGCCATGCGGCGCCTCCATCGCTCCAGACCTGGCGCTCGATCTCGTCGACCGTGGCGGGGGCGCCGTTGCGCGCCTCCTCCGTGGCGGCATCGACCTTCTGCTGGGCGCGGGTCTCGATCTCGTTCACCTCGGCCTCGCCGATGCCGGCGGCCAGCAGCCGTTCGCGATAGCGCTTTACCGGGTCGCGGCTCAGCCATTCGCGCACCTCGGTGTCCGGCCGGTACTTCGCGGGGTCGGCACGCGAGTGGCCGCCGTGGCGGTAGGTCAGCGCCTCGACCAGCGATGGGCCGGCGCCCTTGCGAGCCTTATCGATCGTCTGACGTGCCGTCTCGTACATCACGTCGGCGTCGTTGCCGTCGACCAGGATCGGCTCCAGGCCGTAAGCCGACGCCCGGTCCGCTGCGGGATGCTCGACCGCGGTGACGGACCGGATCGGCGTGTACTCCATGTACTGGTTGTTCTCGCAGACGAAGACCACCGGCAGTTTCCAGATCACCGCCAGGTTGAG
>VBFX01000280.1 GCA_005889395.1 Chloroflexota bacterium | reverse complement strand
GAGGAACCTCGCACCAGTAATCGTCCTTGTGCTGCTGTGGTCCGCCCTCTTCGCCGTCGAGGTCATCAACCCGGGTGGCATCAGGAATCGCTTGTCGCCTGACCACGACCGGTTTCTGCAGCGACTACCGCCGCCGGTGCGCTTAGTGTGGTTCCTGCTTCTCCTCACGTTTGCTGTCCTTACTTTGGCGTTTGCAATTTTTCAGACCGACGCGCTCCCATTTCTCGAAACACCGCTGGGACAGCTTATGGGCACGTGGATCTTGGCTGGGCTGATTCTTGTATTTGTAACCGACTTTACTCGCAGGAAGCATTGACGAAATCCCTATCGCAATCAGCTCAGAAGCCTAGCGATCAGTGTGGGGATCTCAGCAGGGCTGGATCTGCAGAACCCTGAACTGGCCCCAGGGCAGATTGCTCAGCGATGGCCCGTCGGGCACGCCGATGGAGCTCCACACCAGCCCACCGTTCTGGTTCCCCTGGCCGGCGACCGCGATCGAGCCGCCGGTGTCATAGATATAGGCGCCGTAGGTTTGCAGGGCGTGTGCGATCACCTTCTGCCACTGCGGCCATGACTGTCCATCCACGTTGAAGGCCGGGTCGAGCTGAATCCGAGCCGCCTCGGGGATGGCGTTGGGGTCCGTCGATGGTCCGTCGGTGTGGGTGGCGGGACAGGCGATGAGCCCGCTGCGGGTCAGGGACGCCGTCAGCGCCAGGGCATGATCGATGTGACCCTGCTGAATCTCCTCCGGACGTACGACACCGCCGAAGGCCGCGAACCCGGCGGCGACTGCGGCGCCACAGTGCTGGCCCTGCGCACAGAGCGCGCCCCAGCCGTTGGCGGCGGTCAGGTAGCGGCTTCCGGCCGACCAGCTGCCGCCGCTGAAGCTCGCCAGCCACATGTCCAGCTCCGCGTTCGTGTCCAGGTTGATCACGACGAGGTGATGGTCGGAGCCGGTTTCGGGCGTGGCGCCCAGCGGAATGTGGAAGCTGATCACCGTGCCGCAGTCGTACATGCTGCACCCGACGGAGTAGAGCGGATCGCTGTTGTGGGAGAAGACGATAGCGCGTCCCCAGGCGGCCGTATTGGCGAAGTTCGCGCTGCCCGCGGAGCCGGCCAGCGCCGCCTGGACCATCCCCGCTGAATTGGGATCGAGCACGGGCGCCGGGCCGATCGGAAGGTTCCAGAAACTGGTGGCCGCGTAGAGGGGCGTGATCCCGCCTGGCACCGGCGCCGGCGCCGGCGTTGGCGCGGGTGTCGGCGTCGGAGCCGGGATCGATGTCGGTGTCGGTGTTGGCGTCGGCGCAGGGGTGGCGGAGGTTTGCACGAACGCCCCGGAACAGGTGCCGACCGACGAGAGGCCGTTGCTTGTGATGGTGCAGGGGGCGCCATTCAGGAGCACGGAGTCGGGCGCCAGCGTCGACGCGGCGTGACCGATGAAGCCGCCGAGCGCGAGGCTCAGCGCGGCGCCGGCAATCATCAGGCGCTTCACTGGAAGTACTCCCGCATCGTGGTCGTGCAGCTGCAGCCGGCGTCGCCGAGCCGTGGCAGGTTCCACGAATCCTCGATGGTACGGAGCAGGCTGTAGAGCGTCTCCTGGACGCTGGATTGGAAGCCCGTCTTGCCCAGCGGCGACATCACGATGGTTGCAACGCGACCGCCGGTCGCAAGCGTGCAGCAGGCGGCGTAGGTATTCCCTTCGTCCCAGGTGATGAAGAGCGCGCCACCGTTCTTATACGCCGCCGAATTCAGGATGGCCGGCACTTGCTGCTTGAGCCAGGCATCGCCGGTCGCGATCGAGCAATCATGCATGTCGTTGCACATGTCAGGGGTGATCCAGACGAAGTTCGGCACGGTGTTATTGGCCATATCGCTGCTAAGCTGCGTGAAGGGTACGACATCGGCCGCGCAGCGTGTGGCGTTGGTGCGGATGTCATTGAAGTAGATCCAGGGGTTGTGCTTCTGCATGTAGGGATAGGCATCGCCCACGAAGCAGGGCGAGGGCATTCCTTCGAGATAGGCCTTCCAGGTTTTGCCGCCGGCCTCGATCTGGTCGGCCAGGTTACTGGCTGAGACGTAGCAGGTGGTGCAGTCGCTCGTGATGCCGAAGGTGCTGCCGCCGGCGAGCGCGAGGTAGTTGGGCAGGCTTGGATGGGTGACCGCGTAGACCTGCGTGCCCAGCGCGTTACTGGTGGCCAGGCCGTTGAGGTAGGGGGCGGCCGGATTGCCGATGACGTCGGTGATCTCCTGGTTCTCCATCACGATCACGAACACGTGGCTGAAGTTCGGGAGAGCGGCCGGCGATGGCGTCGGGCTCGGCGTCGGCGCGGGTGTTGGTGTTGGCGTCGGCGTTGGCGTTGGTGTGGGTGTTGGTGTCGGGGTCGGTGTTGGTGTGGGCGTCGGTGCGGGCGTCGGGCTCGAGCTCGACGCCCGGAAAGTGGCGATGATCCCCTTGGTCCATGCCGAGGCCGTCAACGTTTGGGTCGCGGTGTAAGTTCCGCTGGCGCTGACGACCATGCTGCTGAGGTTCAATTCGTTACTGGGGTTGGTGTCGTCCTTGTTGATCAGCGTGAAGCCGCTGGGCGCGCCCCAGCTCTGGGTCGCCGAGCCCTGGCTGACGCCGAAGCCGGCCAGGACGATCTCGTTGGCGGCCGTGGTGGCCGCGCCGGCCTTAACTGACAGGCTGCTGACGGCCGTGGTCGCGCTGCTCGCGGATCCGGTCGTATCGAGGGTCAGCGTCGCGCCGACCTCGGCCACGGTGTACGAAACGTTGGTCGCCGCCGAGAGCGTGACGGCGCCGAACGTCGTTCCCGTGGGGGCGTTCGGATAGTAGAAGAGGTGTAATCCCGGCAGACCGCTGTCCGTCACGTCGGCGACCCGCAACCATCCCGCCGGCAGCGTGTAGCCGGTGTTGCCGTCTCCGGCCGAGGCGACCAGCAGCACGATCGTGCTACCGGCGCGGCTCGCGTTCGCCAGCGACGGCGTGAAGCTCGTCGCCATCGTGAGGAACTGCTTGTT
>VBFX01000279.1 GCA_005889395.1 Chloroflexota bacterium | reverse complement strand
GAAGATCGTCGGCGCCGATGGCAAGGTGATGCCCCTACCGTCGGGGCTGACCTGGTTCCACCTGGTGGACCCGGGGACGGCAATCACCTCGTCGTGACGTAGACTCGAAACAACAGGCGCTCGAAGGCCGGTACCGTCAGGTGCCGGCCGTTTGTTTTCGACTAATGTAATCGGATGGTCATCACCACGCGTTTCGAGCTGTCGGCTCCGATCGAGGCGGCGTGGGCCTACCTACTCGACGTTCCGAAGATCGCGCATTGTGTCCCGGGCGCGTCCCTCACCGACGTGATCGACGACAAAACCTACGCCGGCAAGGTGGATGTCAAGCTTGGGCCGATCGGCGTCTCCTACAAGGGCCGGATCACCATCCAGAGCATGGACGAGAGCGCGCACACGGTGAGCGTCAGGGCCGAGGGCTCGGAGACACGCGGCAGAGGTGGTGCCTCCGCAACGATGACGGCGCAGCTGCAGTCCAACGAGAAGGGGACGAGCGTCATCATGAATACCGACCTGGCGGTGAGCGGCGTCGTGGCGCAGTTCGGACGCACCGGCATCATGCAGGAGGTCGCTCAGCGGATGGCGCAGCGGTTTGCCAGCTGCGTCGATCAGGAGCTCAAGACAGCGACTCCAGCCGGCTGATCGCCGCCATCCTGCTCGCGGCCGGGCAGTCGACGCGGTTTGGGCGCCAAAAGCTGCTCGAACCGTGGCGTGGTGAGCCGCTGGTCCGCAAGACCGCTCGTTGTTTCCTCGAGGGCGGTTTGGAACGGCTCGTCGCAGTGGTCTCGGCTGACCCACGTCTGGTTGCTGCGCTCGCCGGCCTTCCGCTAACGACGGTGGAGAATGCGTATCCGGAACAGGGCATCAGCGGATCGATCGCCATCGGCCTGCGGGCCCTTCCGGAGGCGACGGAGGCCGCCTTGATCGGTGTGGCCGACCAGCCGTATCTGACTGTGGAGGTGATCCATGCATTGGTAAGGGCGTTCGCGCCCGGCCGGATCATCGTGCCGCGTTGGGGTGACCATCGCGGCAACCCACCCGTGTTCGACCATCGCTTCTTCCCCGAGCTGCTCGCCCTCCGTGGTGACCAGGGCGGTCAGCGGGTGATCACCGCACACGCCGACGCCGTGACCGAGGTCCCGTTGCCGGCCGGGTTGGGCGACGATATCGATCGCCCCGAGGAATGGCCCGGCTAAGCGATCACCGTACGGACCTGCTCGTAGCCCGCGGTCAGCGCCCAGAGCAGGACGCCGAGCGCGAGGGCATCCATCCGCCAGCCATAGGTGCTCCCCGCCGCCGCCAGGTTGTCGAGAAACGAGTGCAGCGTGCTCATCGCTGGTCCTTGCTGATATCAGCATCGCGCTCCTGGATGAGCGCAGACTCGGAGTCGGATGAGAGATCGCTGAGAACGTGATGACGTACTGCAAGCCCTTGAGCCGCGTTGCGCGCCGTGCCGCCAAATAGCCGCCCCGGACGTGGAAAGGGCGGCGAGATCGACTAACCGGCCGAGCGCGCTTGAGTGACGGCGTCGGCGCCCGTTTCCGCGATCAGGCGCAGGAACTGCTCGACCAAGACGGCATCCCATTGCTTGCCGGCACCTTGCGCCAGGATGTGAATGGCCTCATCCCTGGTGCGGCGGCGCCGGTAGGGGCGGTCGCTCGTCATGGCCACGAACGCATCGGCGATGGCGATGATGCGGGCGAATAATGGAATTTGGTCGCCGCCGAGACCGTCGGGATAGCCTGCGCCATCAATCCGCTCGTGGTGGTGGCGGACCGCCGGAAGCAACTGGTCTGCACGAGGCAGTGGGGCCAGGATCTCCTCGCTGACGACGGGGTGACGCTTCACCTGGCTGAACTCTCCTGGATCGAGCCGGCCTTCTTTGGCGAGGACGCCCACCGGGACACTCAAGGTGCCGACGTCGTGCAGCAAGGCGGCTTTGTAAAGAAAGGTGAGCTGGTCGTCGGGCAGTCCGAGGGCGGTGCCAAGCTGCATCGCCCAGTGAGCGACTTTCTCGGCAAGCCCCGCACTGCTGTGGTCGCGATCCTCGACCGCGCGGGCCAACGTGACAACGATGCCCTCGAGCTCATTGATCTGCCTTTTCAACTGTCTGATGCGAAGCTGTGCTCGCACCAGCGTCTGCAGCGTGGCGCGGTCGACTGGCGTTAACGCGATGTCATCGGCCCCGGCATCGACCGCCCGCTGGCGCAGCGGCTCGTCGGCCGGCGCAACCAGGAGCACGACAGGAGTATCGCGGGTTGCGGGAGCCTGCTTGATCGCGCGGCAGACCGAGGTCCACGGGGTGCGCCGTCACCAATCGGAGGGCTGCCGCGCCGTCTTTCGCGCTGATTACCCGATAGCCGGCCGCCTCGAGGTTGCTCCGCAGGTCGCGCTCGCTTTCGGCGTCATCCTGGGCCACTAACACCGTAGCGGCGGCGTCATCCGCCGGCTCGCCCGCAGCCGAGGTCATGTGCGGAGCAATATCCGCAGCCTGGTGAAGTCGCGTTCGGCCGCCATGCGCATGAATGCGAATGCCCGGTCGTCGTCGCCGCGTGCTCGCAGGATCTCGGCATACATCGCGCACACCTCGGCCAGCTTCCCGGCGGCGTTCCGATCGGTCAGCAGCCGCAGCGCGAATGCAAACTTGCGGTCGGCGACCCTCGCTCGCCCCTGCCGTTGCGCGGCCGCACCTTCCGTTGCCGCGGCAAGTGCCTGGTGGAGGTGGTCGCCCGAACGTTCCGAAGCCAGCTGGGCTTCCCGGGCGTGAGCCAGCGCGTGCTCGAGCTTGTTGTCGTCGAGGTCGTAACGGGCCAGCGCGCCGGCGGCCACGCCGATCTCGAAGTCATCATTGATCTCGCGGGCACGCTCGAGACAGCGCTGCTGAAGCTCGGCCGCCTGACGCCTCCGTCCGGCGGCGTAATGCACATCACCCAGGTTGTTGAGGACCCGGTTGGCGGCACGTTGCTCGCCAATTCTGGAATGGAGCTCCAGCGCGCGGTTGCAGTGCTCAACGGCGCGGGCGAGGTCGCCGACGGCGCGGGCGGAAACGCCGAGCGCCATGTGGGCGTTGGCGATGCGAAACAGACTTTCGCTGTCCAGCGCCGCGTCGAGGGCGCGCTGTAGATAATCGTCGGCCCGTTCGAGCTGCCCGAGGGAGTAGGAGGAACGGCCAAGGTTGGTCAATACCCTGGCGCGAAGGCCGGGATCGGCGTGCTTGCTGCGATCGAGCCAGCCAAGCGCGCGCAGGTTGGCCTCGGTCGACGCATTGAACTGTTCCTGTTGCTGGAGCACGTACCCCAGGTCGGCGTAGATTGCCCCACTGAGCTCGGGATCATCCGGAGGTGCTGTCGCAGCCGCAATCTGGAGCGAGCCCAAGGCGTCGGCCGGGCGGCCCAGCGCGTCAAACGCGAGCCCCTGAACCCGGTGGAGCTCGGCGCGCTCATCGGCGGTGCCCGGCAGCGTGAGGCCTTCGTCGACCAGGTGGAGCGCACGCTCGGGCTCGTGCGCTCTTACCGCCAGTTCGGCGCTCTTGCGCAAATAGGTCAGCTCATGCGGCGACCGGTCATCCGTGAAGTGGCCCAGCGGCAGGCCAAGGCGCTCGGCCATCACCCGGAGCTTGGGGAGGGACGGCGTCGTGCGGTTGCGCTCGATCTGGCTGATGAAGCCTTTGGTTGCCAGGCCTCGCGCCAGCTGTTCCTGGGTCAGCCCGCGGGCGAGTCGCGCCTCCCGAAGACGGTCACCGACAGAGTTCATCGGATGCCCTTGAGTATAGCTTCACTAAACCGCTTCGGGAAAAGTATATTGACACCAAATTGAACCGGGTGTTAAATACCGGCTAAGTCGGTCGGGGCACCCGGACCTCGAAAGGAGGGTGCTCATGTACCGGTTTGTCGCGTTGATCGCCACCGTCGTCGCCGCCGTACTCGCCGTCGCTGATTCGATGCCAGGCGGAAAGTAAATCGGGGTTCCGGGGGGCTCGGACAGGCGCTTGCCTTGGGCAAGCGCCTTTTTATTGCCGGGGCGTCGCCCCGCGCGAGCCGCGCTTTAGTGCGATGCGAGCGTTTGAGACGTTAGGGCGAGGCGCTCGGAGAGGGCTTAGCCGAGGCGCTGGCCGACGGGCTCGCGGGCTGAAGCGCGGCGAGCTGCTTGAGGATGTCGCCCACGGTCTTGATCTCCTGCGCATAGCCTGGGAAGTCGCCGTTTTTCAGGTCCGTCTGCGCCTGGTCGTAATGCGTCTTGGCGGACGCGATCAACTGCGCGACCGTGCCGTTCGGCGCTGTCGTGGGACCTGACGGCGTGGTCGGGGTCGCCTGCCCGAGCAGGGCTGCGAGTGCCTTGTCGAGCGTGTCTTCCATCACCACGTTCTGGCCGGTGGCCACGATCACCTTCTTCAGCTGCGGTTTGGCAACGTTGGTGGCTTCGAGGTAGACGGGCTCGATGTAGAGCAGGGACGTCTCGATTGGGAGGACGAGGAGGTTGCCACGGATCACACTCGAACCCGGGGCGTTCAACAACGCGAATTGTGACTTGATCAGGGGCGCCTGGTCGATGTTGGCCTCGACCTGCTGCGGGCCGACGACCAGGCTGTCTTTGGGAAAACGGAAATCGAAGAGTGTGCCGTAGTCCGGCTGATCGGAGCGCGCCGCCAGGTAAGCGATCATGTTCGTCTTGCCGTTCGGCGTGTAGGGCAGGATGGTGAGGAACTCCTCCTTTGGCTCGCCGGGAAGCCTGCTGATGACGTAGAAGGGTCGAATGGGCGAGGCGCTTCCGGCCTGAGACAAATTCTCCTTCGCGATGTTCCAGAGATCGGAGCGGAGGTAAAAGACCGTAGGATCCGTCATGTGGAAGTAAGTGAATCGCTCCGCCTGACGGTTAAATAGGTCTCGCGGGTAACGGATGTGGGCTTGTAGCCCGGCGGGCATGGCGCTGAATGGCTTGAAGAGGCCCGGAAAGATGGACGCGTAGGTGTTGGCGATCGCGTCTTTGGTGTCGATCTGGTAGAAGGTCGTGGTGCCGTCGTAAGCGTCGACAACCGCCTTGACGGAGTTGCGCGCATAGTTAACGTCCGTGAGCGGACCGCCATCGTCGGGCGGCATCTCGCTGTACGGGTAGTGGTCGGTGACTGTGAACCCGTCCAGGATCCAGTAGATATGACCATCGACCACCACGACGTAAGGGTCCTGGTCGAACTGCAGGAACGGCGCCAGCGCCGAAACGCGATCCTGGACCGCGCGGTTGAATAAGACCTGGGTCTGGGATGTCAGCTGCGGACTGATGAGCATATTGACGTCACCGAAGCGAAGGGCAAAGGCAAGGCTTCGAAGGGCAGATGACAGGGGCACGCCTGACTTACCCTTCCACTGGGTGTACTGGTCGGTGGTGAACGGATAATCGAATTCAGGCTGCTTGGAGTCGGTCAGTACATAGTTCGTGGTGTGGCGGCCAAAGTACTCGTTGGCGCGGGCGGCGACCACGCCGTAACCGTGCGTGTACTGCAGCTTGAGCGCGACCCAGGTGTTTGCCACCTGGGTGACCTTGTCGGGGTTCAGCTCACGCGCGGCCAGCAGGAGCTGCAGATACTGGCTGCCGAGCTGGTACCGGTCAACCGCCACTTCGTTCGGATAGAACTGGTAATAGGTGCGCAAGCTCTGGAGGTTTTCGAGGGTCGACGGGAGGGCCAGCTGTGGGTCCCAGAGACGCGCATTCTGGACCGTTTGCGGATTGTTGGCCACCTTGTCGGCGGTCAGAGTGTCCTGCGGCGTGAAGGGCCGGTCGGCAATAGTGGTGAGGCCCCACGCCTGCCGGGTGAAGTCGATCTGGTTTTTGATGTAGGACGTCTCGCGCTGCAGCTCGCTCGGCGCGACCTGGAACCGCTGGATGATGCCGGGGAAAACGACCGTGAGGATGAATGCCGCACCCAGCCAGACGACGAGTGCCGCCGCCAATGGAGTAAGACGCGCGCCGAGGGCATTGATCAGGAGACCCGCGGTGATCAGCACCATCAGCACCGTCATGATCCAGTAGGCCGGGACGCGGGCGGCGAGGTCCGCGTAGCCGACGCCGTAGACGAAGCCCCGCTTGCTCAATAACAGCTCGTACAGGTCAAGCTGGTAGTGGACCGCCCAGAGTGCGGCAAAGACGGCGGAGAGAACCGAGAGGTGGCGCACCGCCTGGGGCGGCAGCTGCAGGCTCTGGAATCCCGATCTCGAGGCGTAGATGCCGAAGACCATCAACATCATGAGGATGACCACGCCCAGCAGCCAGCCCCAGAGCAGGCGGTAGAAGGGGAGGGTGAAGACGTAGAACGAAACGTCCCGATGCCAGATCGGATCCTGGACGTTGAAGGGCTTCTGATTGAAGAACGTCAGGATGGTTTGCCATTGTCCGGCCGCGATCCGGCCGAAGAGGAGGCCAAGGAGGAAGACCAGGAGCAGGGCCAGGATGGTGGAGGGCGCCGTGAGTGGGCGCTGGCGGATGCCGATCGATGACAGCCGCCTGCCGGTGTTGGCGTTGAGTGCCAGCACCACATTGGCCCCGCCGATCACCCAGAAAACGACGGCGAAGATGAAGAAGGTCCAGATCTGGGCCGCAAAGCGCGTCCCGAAGACGCCGCCGAAGCCCAGCGCCCGGAACCAGAGGTAGTCGGTATAGAAGGTCGCGAACGGCTTCAGCAGAAAGAGAAGCAGCAGCAGGACGGCAATGACGGTGATCCAGATGACGCCCCGCCGGGAAACGCGGATGGTGGGGAAGCTGGGCTCGGTTGGCAGGCGGCCAAAGGGCGACTCGCCGCCCTCAAAAAATCCCCGCGGAGGGCGCTTAGACACGGACGAAGGCCGCCCGCCTCGGGTACGGTGCCGTTTGGCCCACCTCTTCTTCTATCCGCAGGAGCCGATTGTACTTCGCGACCCGTTCCGACCGTGAGGGTGCCCCGGTCTTGATCTGGCCGGCCCCGGTGGCGACGGCCAGGTCGGCGATAAAGGCGTCCTCGGTTTCTCCCGATCGGTGCGAGATCACGGTGGAGTAGCCGGCGCCTCGCGCCGTGGCGATGGTCTCCAGCGTTTCGGTCAGCGTGCCGATCTGGTTGACCTTGACGAGGATGCTGTTGGCAACGCCCATCTCGATGCCCCGGCGAAGGCGGACGACGTTGGTGACGAAGATATCGTCGCCGACCAGCTGCACGCGTTTTCCCAGCCGGCTCGTCAGTAACCGCCAACCTTCCCAATCGTCTTCGGCGAGGCCGTCCTCGATGGAGATCACCGGGTAGTGATCGACCCAGCTGGCCCAGCGGTCGATGAGCTCACCAGGCTGAAGGCTGCGCCCCTCGCCGGCGAGCTCATAACGGCCGTCACGGGAGAACTCGGACGCTGCGGGATCGAGGGCGATGAAGAGATCTTTGCCGGGCTGGTGGCCGCTACGCTCGATGGCGTCGACCAGCAGCCGCATGGCGTCCTCGTTGGCGGCGAGCTCAGGGGCGAACCCACCCTCGTCGCCCTGCCCGGTACTCAGGCCGCGTTCGTGAAGGATGGCCTTGAGGGCGTGAAAGGCCTCAGTTCCCCAGCGAAGGCCCTCGGAAAAGCTTGGGGCGCCGGCGGGGACCACCATGAATTCCTGGAAGTCGACCTTTGTCTGGGCATGCCGGCCTCCATTGAGGATGTTCATCATCGGAACCGGCATCATCAGCTCGCCGCCGGCGGCGAGGTAGCGATAGAGCGGCTGGCCCGCCGCCAGCGCGGCGGCGCGCGCGGCCGCCAGGGAGGCGCCCAGCACGGCATTGGCACCATCTCCTCATTGACGTGGCCCACTGCCTTGAGGACGCCCTTGCCGCCGTAACGGCTCTTGTCGCCGTCGCGCAATTCGACAGCCTCGTGGGCCCCAGTGGATGCTCCTGATGGGACGGCCGCGCGACCTCGCTCCCCCGACTCCAGCACCACGTCGACCTCGACCGTCGGATTTCCGCGCGAATCAAGGATCTCGCGGCCATGGACGCGCGCGACGCGGGCGGCGGTCACAGGTCGTCGTCGTCCAAATTGGTCGCACCGTCGGGCCCGGCCTCTTCCATCTCGCCGACCACCTGGTCGAAGTCTTCGCCAAGCTCGTCGCCGCCCATCTGCTGTCCCATCTTCTTTGCCCAGCGCGCCATGCTCTTGGGGTCGTTCTCGTCGACGTTGGAAAGGTCGCTATCGCTCATTCGGTCCAGTCGGCTGTCCTCGGAGAGGACCTGGGCCGTCCGTGAGATGAGGCGCGTGAGGCGGCGGCCACCGCAGAGGGGGCAGGCTGGCGAGTCCTCAACCGCCGTGAGGCTCTTGAAGAAGATGGAGGGTCGCTTGCCGCAATCGGGGCAACGATACTCGTAAATGGGCATCGGTCGCTCTAAACTTAGCGCATGGCAGAACAGCATCCACATTCCGAAGGCACCGAACGCGTACGAGAGGCGATTCGCGACGGCTTCACCATCATGCTGGGCGCGGCCAGCTGGGCGTTCGAGCAGGGCGACCGCCTGGTCGAAACCTGGTTGCACCAGGGGCAGATCAGCCGCGAGGAGGGCCGCCGGCGCTTCGAAGAATTCGCATCAAGCTCCCGACGCCGGGGCGAGGATCTGAGCCGACGTGTGTCCGAGGGTATGCGGTCATCGATGCCGGTCGCGACACGCGATCAGGTCGCCAGCCTCGAACGGCAGGTTGCCGAACTCAAGCAACAGATCGAATCGATGAAAAGCACCGGCGCTATGCCGCCGTCTTCAGGACCGGCCCCGAAGCGCGATCTCAGCTAGCCGTGCTTCTTGTGCCGCCCCTGCCCACCTCCGCTGCAACCCTCGTCGCAGCCGGCTGGGGCCAGCGGTTGCTGCGACTGCGCCACCGGCTCACTCCCGGGCAATAGGTAGGCGGTATAGCCGTTCATGTTCACGGCGTGCAATCCGTCCGGAACGGCAAACCAGCTATCGGGCTGGCCGCTTAGCGCCTCGGTCATGAAGCCGTGGAAGATGGGAGCCGCGCCGACGATGCCACTGACATTGCGCATCGGCGTGTGATCCGCGTTCCCCACCCAGACGGCCACCGCGAGGTTGGGCGTGAAACCGACGGTCAGGTTGTCGCGGAAGTCGTTCGTCGTCCCGGTCTTGGCGGCGACGCGATGTCCGGGAATCACGAGATCGCTGTTCCGGCCGAAGGCGATGGAACGGTTGCGGTCGTCGGACAGCATCTGCGCCATGATGAAGCTGGCCTGCGGGCTGAGTGCCGGCCTGCCGTCGCGAGCTGGATCAAAACGATAGAGGCTGCTCCCGTCGTGCGCGGTGATCCGTAGGATCGCTTGCGGGCGTTCGTAGGTGCCCTGCGCGGCCAGCGTGCCGGCGCCGGCGGCCATCTC
>VBFX01000278.1 GCA_005889395.1 Chloroflexota bacterium | reverse complement strand
CTTGAGCGATCGTTCCGTGCTCGAATGGCACCTGGCCGTCAACTTTTTCGGCATGTACGGCGTGACCCAGGCCTTCTTGCCAGCCCTGATTCTTTCCGGGGGAGCCGTCGTCAACAACGTCTCGGCGGAGGCCTTGGCCCCCTTGCCGCTCACCCCCGCTTACGCGCTCTCCAAGGCGGCCGCGTTCAACCTGACGCAATCACTGCGCGCCCTGTTGGCCCCGCAGGGTGTGAAGGTTCATGCCGTCCTGACCGGTCCCACTGACACCGATATGACCCGGGGCCTCGATCTACCGAAGGCCTCCCCAGAGTCCGTCGCACGGGCCATCCTCGACGGAGTGGAGAAGGAAGAAGAAGACATCTTCCCTGACCCTATGTCAGCGTCGATGGCTGCGAGCTGGCGCGGCAGTGCGGTGAAGGCGATGGAGCGCCAGCTGGCGTCATTTGTTCAAGCAGCCTGAGGAGTCAGGCCCAGATGTCAGGCCCAGGAGGAGAAACAATGAGCAAAAGCATGACGAATCACAGGATTGGAACACGTCAAGAGTGGCTTACGGCACGCGAGAAGTTGCTTGCGCGCGAGAAGGAGCACACACGGCTGGGCGACGAGATCGCCCGTCAGCGGCGTCAGCTGCCCTGGGTCCGGGTTGAGAAGGAATACCGCTTCGACACCGACGACGGCACGCAGACCCTGGCGCAGCTGTTTGATGGCCGCAGCCAGTTGGTCGTCTACCACTTCATGTTCGGCCCGAGCTACCAGGCCGGCGATCCGCCGAACTCATCGATCGGCGACGCGGTCAATGGCATTTTCTCGCACCTCCACGCGCGCGACGTGACCATGGTCTTCGTCTCGCAGGCTTCACTCGAGAAGTTGCAGGCGTATAAACGGCGGATGGGTTGGTCCTTCCCCTGGGTGTCGTCGGCCAACACGGAATTCAATGTCGAACTCGGTTTCTCGGCCAGCGAGGAGCAGACGCGCGCGTGGCTCACGCCGGCGGTCGAGGCCGAGATGCCGCCAATCGTCTCGCGCAATGCGCGGGAGACCGGCACCGACGTAGTCCGTTACCTGACCGAGAGCCCGGGCTTTAGCGTCTTCGCCTTGGACGATGGGGCCGTCTACCACACCTACTCCGCCGGCGCGCGTGGTGTGGAGTTCCTGATGAGCTACTACGCGATCCTTGACCGGGTTCCGAAAGGCCGTGACGAGGGCGATGAGTGGCAGATGTGGATCCGCCGCCACGATGAGTACGGGAGTAAGTGATGAGTAAGAACGTGCGGATTGTCACCACGCAGGTCGGCAGCATTCGGCACTCGCAGCCACCCGTCGACCTCACAACACCAACGAGAGGAGAACCGACATGGGAAAGATCGTAATCAGCGAGAACGTAACGCTCGACGGAGTTATCCAGGACCCGGCCGGTGTCGAGGGCTTCAGGCTCGGCGGCTGGATCGGTCGTATTGGCGACCGGGGCCGCGAAGAAGCGGCCAAGGTCGCGCTCGACGAGGCGCTCGGCGCTGAGGCATTCCTGTTGGGTCGGCGGAGCTACGAGTTCCTCGCAGCGCGCTGGCCATCCCGAAGTGGCCCGTTGGCGGACAGGTTGAACAGCCTGCCCAAGTACGTCGTGTCCTCGACTCTCGAAGATCCCGGCTGGAACAACACGACGGTACTAAAGGGCGACGTGGTAGAGGAGGTGTCGAAGCTGAAGCAGGAGCTAAACGGCGAGATCGTACTCGCCGCGAGCTTCCAGCTCCTGCACACGCTGATGGAGCACGACCTCGTCGACGAGCTGCGACTGATGTTTTACCCGGTTGTGCTCGGGGCCGGCGAGCGCCTTTTCGGCGAGACGAGCGACAAAAGACCTATGCGGCTGCTCGCCACCCGGACCGTCGCTGGCGACCTCGCGTACCTCACCTACGAGCCGGTCCGAGACGCCTAGTCAACCTCGGACCAGGGTTGCCATGTGAAAAGCTCGCGGCCGCCAGAAGGCTTGTGGCGCCGGAGCCTGCGTCAGCGAGTCCTAGCTCGAAGAATACGTTCGGGTCGCGCTCAGGCACATAGAGCGAGGACTGCGTCGGCTTCGGGGGATCGGGCGGGCATCCCGCTCAACTGCTGGTCATGCTTGACCGTTATGTTGGGCGGACCTACTGCACCATGACTTCCTCGAGCTTCAAAACGTGGACGGGATCGCACAAGGTGGACGTGTGCGGACGCAGTGAACCTCTTTGGAGCGACCGTCGGTCATTAAACCGCTGACTCCCACGAGGGCGAGATCGCGCCCCATGCCGTCTTCCACTCAGGCCAGGCGACTCCGGCTATCAGATCCTTCCGCCCTCGGGTTGCCTAATACGGAGATCGACCGCAGCGGCGCCCGACGTGCGTCCGTCCTTGTCCTGTTGCGTAATGCCAACGAGGTAGGCACCGGCCGGAACCTTCGCTCGGATGACGCCGCCGAGGATCAGTGGGACCAACCGGCCGCGGCCGACAACCAGCGGCAACCTGACAGTCTCATCTGACGGCAGCCAGAAGACTTCCCGGCCCTGGTGGTAGCCGATGGTGACGCCGGAGGGGCGGGGATGCCACTCCGGCGACTCGCACAGCTTGAGGTGTGCGTTCCTCGGTAGCGTCACCACGATCTCCGAGCCGCGCATTTGCTGACCGCCTTGTTCGATCAGAACGCGCGTGTCTTCGAGCAGGACCACCTCCGATGGCGGGATGTGTGTCGCAGCGGCCTCCTCTCTGAGGATCTCCTTCAGTTCCTTTCTCGCCTTCGGATCCAGCATGTCAACGTAGAGCTGGATGCCTGCGGGGACTCCAGCGCGATCCACGAGTAGCACTAGGGACTCTGAACGGTTTAGCAGGTTGCCAGCGACGAGCGCCACCGCAAACGTGCCGTCATCGGCGGCATAGTTGATAGTGACATTCTTCTGGCCGAGGTCATTGTGATCCCAGACGTGTGGGCCGCTGGGTGCCGGGCCGTCCTGAGGGGAGATCTCTACGAGCAGGCAAGGATGCCAGTGGACGGTGGTGCCGCTTACCATGGCGGTCTGCGGAGGGATGGCCGCGACCGGCCACACTACGTTGACGATGTCCGAGCCGTTTGGCGCAAGGGCGGTCTGTTTCACCTCGCCGATGAGGTACGTCCCCGGCACCAGTGGTGACGGAAGGGGTTGGGAGATAGAAGTCGGAGGTCGCGACCGGACCGATGTTCTTGACTCGCGCGTAGATGTAGTTGTCATGCGAGGCGGCTACGTCCTGGGTCGGGCCGGGCGTCGCGTAGTTTGCCGGCAAGGCCGCCGCGCCTTCTGCGGCCGGGCTGAGATTGCGAACCCAGATATCTGGGCTGTCCCAGAAGCGGCCGACCGACGGGACAAGGCCGCTGTCCCCGAGATTGTCGCGGATGATGAGATCGGCAGTCGCCCCCAGGGTCAGGACGCCATTGACAGCGGCCAGCGCATCGATCCGACCGAAGCCATACCAGCGGCTATAGACCGGCCCCGTATAGCCGGGCTGGTTCGAGGCTACGCCGTTGGCGTCACGCCAAATGCCGACGGGATCAGTATTGGCGGCGTCGATGTGAACGGCGGTGCCGCGAAGGATGTCGCGTACCTGGACCCACGTGAGGCTCGGACGGACCGTTAGCAGCAATGCGCCGAGCCCCGCTGAGAGCGGGGTAGCCGAGGATGTGCCCCCGAAGTTCGAAAGCGAGTTTGCCGGGCCGCCAAACACTGCAGTCCCGGCGGCATGTCCGTTTTTGAGTGGCGTAACGCTGAGGTGCGTCGCGTCCGGAATCGCGGTGACCATGCTGAACTCGGTCCCGGGAGCACCCGGCGCGTCAACAACGATGAACTGGTTCACGGCGAACCCAGCGCTATTCGCGACGACGAGGCCAGTGGCACCTGCAGCCGCTGGCCCGGACGTCGTTGTCTGAACCGTCCAATGCGATGGCGCGTCAGGCGGGAAGTCGCCTGAGGTTCGATCGGTCGCCGTCACGGTGCCATAGCTCACTGGCGGGTTGTACGCCGCGCCCAACTGGGAATCGCTCGGCGCGCCGATGTCGATGATGCCGGCGCCGCCGAAATTGCTGTACGGGGCGCGGATCTCCGTGACGCCGTCAACGTTGAGCGTCGAGGCGGCGAAAGGTTTGCGTCGAAGCTCAGCGTGTAGGCGCGCCGATCCGCTGGGTCGCTGGACGACAACGTGACATGTGCTCCTTCCAGCGGCTTGTTCGTGTATGCGAAGACAGCGATTCGGATCAGTCGCTCGTGCTGCTCCCCGGGTCGAAGCCGGCGGTCCAGACGTACATGTCCGAGTAGGCGACCTCGTTACCAGGGAATGGCCGTTCGATGGCCATGAGGCGGCAATTGCCCGCTGAGCCGGCGACGCCCTCATTCTGGCCACCGACTCCTGCTGGATTGTTTGCAAGTGCCGTCGCTATCCCGGCGCAGCAGGTGCCATGGCCACTCGATCGAGCATTGTTGTTCGCCACCATGTTCTGGAAGTCGAAGACTTGATAGACCTTCGGATTTCCGTTCGAGACGTTGCCCACGAAGTCCGGATTGCCGACATCGACGCCCGAGTCCACCACCGCGATGGAGATATTCGGGCTACCGAAAGCAAGTTCGGGAGCGATGTTGTCGTTGATGACCCGCCAGGCTTCCGGGCAGTGGATAAGAGTCAGGTGCCACTGCATCGGGAAGAGGAAGTCAGTTGGATTCAGGACATCGTCGACAACAGTGCTGATGAGGTTGGGCTCCGCGTAGTCGACCAAGCCACTCTCGACCAGCCGGACCGCAACCTCCAGCCTCGCGTAGGTCGCGCCGGGGAGGCGAAACAGGAATGCGTTACCTGCCTGCGGAAGTCGGCGGAGAGTTGCCATCTGGAATTGCTTGGCGATCGATGGAACTTCCTCGAGTACCACATGGCTTTTGAACTTGACCACGAGCTCGTTGGTGAGAAACGAGAGGCTGTCTTTATCGAGGCGTACAACTGAACCCACGGCCACGGCGCCCGGCACTTTGCGTAGCTCTTCATGAAGTCGCTCCACCTCCGGATCGGCCGGCTTCTGTCTGAAGCGAAAAAGGTGAACATTCTGACGACGGACCTGTTCACCCACCTCAACAGGGTCCAATCCCCGCTCCCGGGCGAGCCGCAGGACCCGCTCTGCTGCGCCCGCCGCGGACTTCGCGTCAAGGGCAACTGCAACAAGGTCGGCATGGGGCTCGAAGGGCACCCTGACCTCGCCGCGATAGAGGAATGGCAGACCAGGTGTGCCAAGGATCACCGTAGCCTCGAGCCCAGACGGATCCACCTGGACCTCGCGCTGCTCTGGAGCAAGGCCCTGAGCCTCCGCGCGAAGCAGGTAACGGGCGGGCGGGATCCCCGATGCGACGTAGACTCCAAGGTTTGCGTCGAAGCTCAGCGTGTAGGCGCGCCGATCCGCTGGGTCGCTGGACGACAACGTGACATGTGCTCCTTCCAGCGGCTTGTTCGTGTATGCGAAGACAGCGATTCGGATCAGTCGCTCGTGCTGCTCAGGCATGGGCTTCTCCTTCGCTAACTCTGACTTCCGAACCGGCGCCGGCGCCAATACTGGCTTTCGTGCTCCAACCGGCCTGGCAGCCGTTAGTCCAGCCGTCAACGTCTTGCCCTCAAACAATGCGAGGTTGGGGCGCAGCCGGGCCGCCATCGCGGCCAGTTCCGTACTGCCCGCGACGGCCAGGTCGTCGAGCAGCTCCTCCAGCGCACGAACGAGGCTCGGGCCGAAAACCAGCGGTTGAGCCTGGTGTCGGCTCTTGACGACCTCGTACGTGTCTTCGAGCAACCGCAATGCTCGGGCTCGGAGGGATTCGTCGCCTGCCATCAGGTGGAGGAGTTCATCGGAGTGGCGGTCCAACAACCGTGCATAGCTTCGCCCGACCTCGGAGGGTTCCATCTCCCGCCGAAGGGCTCTCATATCCTCCAAGTCGCCCGCCAGCGTGGTTCCTGCCAGCATCGACTCGACGACGCAAAGGGACGACAGGCACAGTTGAAACACGCCTGACGACACCTCGCTGATGATGTTTAGGGCCTCCGCATACACGGGCTGGAATTCCAGACCGGTCTCCAAGGTGTACCCATAGATCCTTCGCTTGGTCGGATCACTGAAATGGCGGCTGTAGGCATAGTCGTGTCCGGTCGCGCTAGTCGGGTAGAGGCGCATCGCCTGCTCCACGGTGTAGGTTGTGCCCCTTACCGCGGCGATCGCATCGCGGACCTTGTTGCCAGTCGACGCAAACCAGTCGAGATCATCCGAAGGAATGTACTCCCGGTAGACCGTGTCCCCGGGGATGCCGCGCATTCCGTTGTAGGCCGGGTTGAGGAAATTCTGTGATGGGTCGGTTGACTGGTTATCATCGTCGCCCCATGGATGGAGGACTAGCTGGGAGTAGGAGTGAATGTCCATCATGGAGACGATGTGCGAGTAACTATCGAGGAGGCTCCGCACGTTCCGCGTCTCTGGCTCGGAGAATGCACCGGCTCCCTTGAACACCTCGCTGCATGAATCGCTGCTCGTCCCGATTCCGCTGGACCAAAGGAAGTCGTAGTCTCGGTTGATGTCGACCCCCATGCAAGGAAGGGCCGGGTTGGGAT
>VBFX01000277.1:2087-8394 GCA_005889395.1 Chloroflexota bacterium | reverse complement strand
GACGAGCTATCACACGCTCGTGACATGACCGTTACCAGAGGACCGTAACCATCGAAATGGTCGCTCCGTCCAGATCGGGCCTAGAATGCGGGCCATGTCGGACCCGGCAGAGATGTCAGGTCGCGAATTGCTCGAGGCCGCGCTGCGTGGAGCTGCGCCCCCTCCTCCCTACGTTCGCTTGCTGCGCATGCGCTTTATCGCCGTCTCCGATGGCAGTGCAACCTTTGAGATGCCGGCGACAACGGAGTTGTACAACCCGAACAACGTCCTCCATGGCGGCGCGCTCGCGTCACTCGCCGACAGTGCCATGGGGTTCGCGGTGTTCAGTACGCTCAACCCGGGCGAGAGCTTCACGACCGCGGAGCTTCATATCAATTTCCTCAAGGCCGCCACCGCGGATTCCGGCATGCTGCGATCGATTGGCCGCGTGGTGCATCGCGGGCAGCAGATCGCGGTGGCTGAGGCCGAGGTCGTCGACCAGCAGAACCAGCTGATCGCACGCGCCAGCTCGACCAACGTCGTCCTGCAACGGCGAGCCCCGCCACCCATCGATTCCTCCTTGCCGGCATCGACGCAAGAGCCGGCCATGGCAGCCACGCAACCTCCTGCGCGCTTTGCCGCTCCGCCGTCGCCCCTGGAGCGAGCACCCACACCGACGGTGTCGCCGCCGATGACGACCGAGCTCATCGGGATGGCGCCGCTCGCGCGGGGCAAACGAAAGATTCGGACCTTTGCAGGCGATATCGCGTACCTCCGAACCGGGCAGGGTCCGCCACTTGTGCTGCTGCACGGGATTCCCAGTTCCTCGTATCTCTGGCGCGATGTCATCGAGCCGCTGTCCGCAACCTTCGAGGTGCTGGCGCCCGACCTGCTCGGCTACGGCGACTCGGACAAGCGGATGGATGTCGATCTGTCGATTGCGGCACAAGCCCGATACGTGGTGGCCTTCATGGAAACGATCGGCGTGCACCAGGCGGCAGTGGCCGGCCATGACATCGGAGGCGGCGTCGCCCAACTGCTGGCCGTCGACGAACCCCAGCGGGTTGCCCGCCTCATTTTGATCGACAGCATCGTCGACAACAACTGGCCGATCCCCGACATCGCACGTTTGAAAGAGCCGGCGTGGGACCAGATCATGGTCAACATCGATCTTCGTCGCGGGCTCCGCAAGGGCCTGGAAGCCGGGGTGGTGACGCCGGGCCGGGTCACCGATGAGATGGTCGACGAATGGACGCGACCCTTCCAGGACCTGGGCGGCCGCCGCGCCTACCTTCGCGCGGCGCGGGCGCTGAACAATCGAGATCTCACGAGCCGGGCGAAGCACATCGACGAGATCGAGACGCCGACGTTGATCCTCTGGGGAGCCAACGATGCATTCCTGGAGCCGGGCTGGGCCGAAACGCTCCACCGCAGGCTTCGCGTGAGTACGGTTCAGATCATCGATCCCGGTGGGCACTTCCTGCCACTCGATCGGCCCGACGCCGTGGTGGAGGCCATCACGCGCTTTCTGACGACGAGATAGCGCAGTTGCGACGGCCTGACGTCCGCTAAGAGCGGCGGGCGAGCAGCTCGTCCGCGCGGGCCGCCGGCGTGGCCGTCCAGCCGGCCAATCGGATCAGGGGTGTGACCCGTGGCCCATGGAAATCATCGCCACCGGTCGCCACCCACCCGTAGGAGGCCGCGACCTCCTGGAAGCGATCCATCAACGCCGCACTTTTCGGCCCGTAGGGGTCATCAGGCGCCTGCGGATAGGT
Source organism: Chloroflexota bacterium (assembly GCA_005889395.1). Lineage (GTDB taxonomy): Bacteria > Chloroflexota > Dormibacteria > CF-121 > CF-121 > CF-13. The sequence continues at coordinate 6,640 of VBFX01000277.1, read as the reverse complement.
GACCTCGAGCCCCAGCACGCCCGCCACGGCGCACGCCCGAAACAACAGCTGCAGGTCGGGCACATGACGGTAGACCCCGGGGTGCGCCAGCACGGTGACGCCCCCCGCCGCGGTCACCATATCCACCGCCTCATCCAGTGGCATCTCCGTGGCCCGCGGAACGTGCGCCGGCCCACCAGGACCCATCGCCGCGTACAGCTCTTCGCGCGCTACGCCCGGCTGCGCGGCCTCGATGGCAGCAACGATGTGGGGCTTGCCGACGTTGCCACGCGCGCCGGCGCGGACGGCCTCCCACGTCACGCGGTAGCCGGCGGCCGCCAGCCGGTCGACGGTTTCCCGTTTCTGCACCTCGCGGGCTTCACTGGCTTGATGCAGGCGGTTGCGCAGCCGCCGGTTGTTGAGCGCGAAGCCGTAGCCGAGCAGATGGGCGTCGATCAGTCCGCGGCCGGGCTCATCTTCGATCGATAGCTCGACGCCGGCAATCATTCGCACGCCGTGCCCCTCCAGGCTGCCCAGGGCATCGATCCCCGCGAGTGTGTCGTGGTCGGTCAGGGCGATGACGTCGAAGCCGGCGGCGGCGTGAGCGGCGACAACCTCTAACGGTGGCAGCTCGCCGTCGCTGAAGATCGTGTGCAGGTGCAGGTTCGCCCGCCCGTTGGATACCTCTGCCAATGGTGGGCATGTTATAACCGTGGGCGCCCCTTCATGAGCCCTGACCGCCAGCCACACCTCAGCCTCGTCCGCCGCCTGGTGGTTGCCAATCTCGAGAAGCCTGTCCTGGATGTCATCGACAGCGCGCTCAGCTGCCTGATCGAGGCACTCGACGTTCGGGCGGCGTTCCTGGGCAAGATCGATGGCGAGACCTTGGAGATCATCGCGGCCCGGGTCGAGAGCGGGCCCGCGATCCAGCAGGGCACGCGTCTGCCGCTGGAGGATACGTTTGGCGCCGCCGAGGAGGAGAGCGACGGCGGCCTGATCAATGTTCGCGACGCCTCCAAACGTCAGCCCTTCAAGCGGCTGGCCATGCGCCAGCAGTTCGACATCAGTAGCTACCTCGGAACCCTGTTGCGCAACCCGGAGGATGAGGCGACCGGCACGCTGGCGGTGTTGGGCAAGAGCGCACGCGTTTTCACAGCCGAGGAGCAGGACCTGCTGCTCGTGGTCGCCGCATTGCTCGCCCCTCGACTTCGACCTGGATCGACGCCGCTCAACGGCCAATCCCGCACGCCGATATCGGCGATTCGGCTCGCCTCGGAGGAGGTCAAGGAGCCGCTGGGGATCCTGCGCGGCTACGCCGCTCTCACGCCTTCCCCTGGAGCTGGCCTTCACGGTTCGCGTCTCGCTGGATGCCGTGGCGCAGTCGGCGGCGCAGCGGATCCGCCAACGGATGGCCGGCGCCGGCATGGAGCTGCGGCTGCAGCTCGATAGCCACGCCAACGTCTGGGGTGACGCGACCCTGCTCGAGGCGGCGCTCGACGAGATGCTCCACAACGTGTTCAAGCACGCGCGCAGTGCGACCGTGGTCCAGCTTCGCCTGCGGCAGGCAACCCCCGATCGCTGCCAGTTGATCGTCAAGGACGACGGCCCGGGAATGTCGGCCGACCGGCTGGCCGAACTGTTCAGCCCGCTGACCGAGGAGCAGCCGGCGCGTGGCGAAGGGCTCGGACTCTATCTGCTGCGTCGGGTGGCCGAGGCACACGGCGGCCGCGCCTGGGCCAACAGCCTGGAAGGCAAAGGCACAACCTTCTATCTCGAACTGCCGGCGGCATCGCCCGACGGCGACACCGTGCGGGCGTCGGCCACCGGCCAGCAGTCGGCGTGAAGGCGCGCCTCAAGAAGTCCTCGCCTCGCCGCACCGCTCGCTGCGACGACGCGCCGCCCGATGCCCTTCTGCACGGCATCGAGGAGTTCAACCGCCAGGAATTCTTCGAACAGCACGAGACGCTCGAGGGCATCTGGATTCGCGAGCCGGACAAGGTGCGCTATCTCTACCAGGGCATCCTCCAGGTTGGGGTCGGCTTCTATCACTGGCGCCGTGGCAACTGGAAGGGAGCTGTGGCGAAACTCGGGCACGGGCTCGCCAAGCTGGAACCGTACCGGCCGGTTTGTATGACGATCGATGTCGAACGGCTGGTGCGCGAAACGGCCGCGCTCCGTGCGGAGCTGGAAGTCTGCGGGCCTGATGACCTGCCATCGTTTCCACCGCCGCGGTTACCGCGCGTTCATCGCCTCATCGACCCCGCGTAAGGCCGCCGTTACCCACTCGCGACAACGTTACGAATAGCCGCCTATCCGAATGCGTATTAGAAGATGGCATGAAGCGAAACGTATTTGGCGCGGCGATCATCGTCGGCGGGCTCGTCCTCTACACGGGTGTGGCGGGCTTTGCCGGTAACCCGACGCCCGCCTCGGCCAAGAGCGCGGTCAGCGATTGCGCGAAGGCGGTCGTGCTGGCCGACCCGACCCCGCTGTCAAGCGAAGCGCGGACCGAGGCGACGGCGCTGAACGCCGAGACCACGGCCGCACTCGCCGAGATCACGGCGGAGGCGAACAGCAACGTCGACGAGGCGGTCGCTGAAAGCACTGACGAAGACGGCGCCAAGGATGCGGCGGCTCTCAACGCGCAGCTGACCGAGGTCGTCGCTGATGCGTGCAAGGCGATCGCGAGCCTGAAGGCGGAGTACGCCGCGGCGATGGCTGAGCTGACGGCTGGGGCCGCCGAGGTCGAGCAGCCGGAAGTCGACAAGCAGGACGTCGAGAAGCAGGATGTCGAGAAGCCTGAAACAGACAAGCGCGACTCGGAGAGCAACCACGCTGATGAGCGTGGCTCCGAGCGCGAGGGAAACGACTAACTAACTCCCTCCCTCCCCCATTACGAGAAAGGCGCTCGCCACCCGAGCGCCTTTTTCATTTCATCCCCGTCAGCTCGAGGCGCACCGAGCCTGAGCCCGAGCAGGCCGGCGGCGGCCCGCCAGCCGTGATCACCGCTGTCCAGCGCCTCTTCCAGCGCGCGCAAAGCGCCGGGCGTGTCGAGATCGTTCTCCAGCGCGGCCCGCACCGCGAGCACGCTATCGCCCGTGCCGTTACGCATCCGGCCGGCCGCCGCCCGCAACCGCGCCGTCCAGGCGGCCGCGTCATCGAGCTGGTCGGGCGTGTACTCCCAGGGTTCGCGGTAGTGATGGCGGAGCAGGAGGACCCGGATGCTGTCGGCGTCGTAACGCGCCAGCAGGTCGCGGATCAGGACGAGGTTGCGAAGAGACTTGCTCATCTTCTCCCCCTGGTAACCAAGCATGCCGACGTGCACCCAGATGCGGGCGAACGGCCGCACCCCCGTCGCTGACTCCGACTGCGCGATCTCGCTCTCGTGATGCGGGTAGATCAGATCGGCGCCGCCGCCGTGGACGTCGACCTGTGGGCCCAGGTGCTCGAGCGCCATCGCCGAGCACTCGATATGCCAGCCGGGCCGGCCCACGCCCCAGGGACTTTCCCAGCGCGGCTCGGCCGCCGCGCTCGCCTGCCAGAGCACGAAATCGAGCGGGTCCTGTTTGCGCGGGTCGTTCGGATCGGCACCTCGCTGCGCGGACAGCGTGATCATCTCCTCAAGGCTCAGCCGGCTCAAGCGGCCGTAATCGGCGACACTTCCCACGCGGAAATAGACGTTGTCGTCGCGCCGGTAGGCATGGCCCTGCGCCTCCAGCCTGACGATCAACGCGATGATCTTTGGGATCGTCTGGCTGGCCCTCGGGAAGACATCGGGAGCGAGCACGTTGAGGGCCGCCATGTCCTCCACATAGAGGCTGGTCTCTTTGTCCGCGAGGTGGTCCCAGGTAGTACCGAGCTCGCGTGCCCGCCGGATGATGTCATCGTCGACGTCGGTCACGTTTTGCACGTAGCGGACCGGCTGACCGGCGGCCCGCAACACGCGCACGAGCACGTCGAACACGACATAGGTGAACGCATGGCCCAGGTGGGTCGTGTCGTAGGGAGTGATGCCGCAGACATAGAGCCTCACCGGGTCGGACTGAGGCTCGAGCGGCTGGACCGCGTTCGTTTCGGTATTCCGCAGCCGCATCGTCATGAATGTATACGATGCCGTGCTTCGTTGAAGGCATGTGGGCCCTCTTCGCGGACTTCGAAAGGACCAGCTGCTTACGGCGGTCGTCGTCACGCTCGTCGTGGCGGGATTGGCCGTCCTGATCCCGACCGCCGCCCAGCGCCTCGCCCAACCAACGGCGACGCCCGCCCCCACCCCCTCGCCGACGGTGCCGCCGGCCGCGGTGCTGCTGCCGGACGAGCTGGAACGGGATCTCGCCGGCGTCATGACCATCGTCAACGACCACAGCTTTGGCACGGCCTTCCTGATCGACACGCAGGGCGATTTCCTGACGGCGGCCAGCCTGGTCGCCGGCAGCCAGGGCCTGCGGCTCATCGACAACACCGGCGGCACGCATCCCGTGCGGGTGATCGGGATCGATACCACGCTTGGGCTCGCTGAGATCCGCGCCGCCAACGACGGCACTGCACTGCCCTTCGGCGATGCGGCGGCGCTGCAA
>VBFX01000277.1:0-1990 GCA_005889395.1 Chloroflexota bacterium | reverse complement strand
ACCTCACCGCCGGCGATATCGCGCAGTGGCGCGGGCTGGCCGGGACCCTGATGCCGCTGGCGCCGCTCCCCGGAACGTTGGTATTACGCGGCAGCGACACGACCAGCGCGCCCACCGGTGGCCTCACGATCCAGTCGGTCAGCCCGGCACGCGCGCCGGCGGCGCAAGACACCGTGATCACCATCCAGGGCAGCGGCTTCACCGCCGGCACCGTGCTGCGCGTCCATTTCGTCCCGCTGGCCAGCCCCAACGGCGCGTTCGACGGTCTGGCCACGACGCTGGTCAACCCTTCCACGCTCACCGTCAAAGTGCCGGCCGGACGCGTCGTCCAGGATTACGTCATCCAGCTGACCAACGGCGACGGCACCGTCACCAGCTCACGCACAGCCTTTACCATTACCCCATGAAATACGGGGCGAAGATGATCGCCGAGTCGTCCCTGCAGGCGGTGCCGAACGACAAACCGGAGCGCGACTACGAGGTCGACTTCACGATTCCCGAGTTCACCTGCCTGGCACCCGATTCCGGATTCCCCGATTTCGCCACCATCCGCATCCGATACATCCCCGACCAGAAGCTGGTCGAACTCAAGTCGCTGAAGCTCTACATCAACAAGTTTCGCGACCGGGAGATCTTCCACGAGGCCGCCGTGAATCGAATCCTCGATGACCTCGTGACCTTGCTCGATCCGCGGTTCATGGAGGTTGTCGGTGACTTCAACGTCCGCGGCAACATCAAGACGGTGGTGACGGCCCGTCACACGCAGAAGGGATACTCGCCGAACGGCGCAAGCCGCGGCGATGGATAAGTACCTCCAGGCAAAGCGCGCGCCAGCTGCGGTTTGACGCCCCGGAATTTGCGCTCCCCGCCACTACAATAGGGGGGTTTTGCGCCTCCTCTTCCAGCATGGGTCACAGGAGCCGTCGTGAAAGTCGAACAGCGAGCCGCTGAGAGCCGCTCGAAAGCCGCACTTTCCGATAAGGAGACCCTGCTCAAGCTCTACCGTGAGATGCTGCTGATCCGGCGCTTCGAGGAGAAGACCGCGGAGATGTACCAGGCGGCCAAGATCGGCGGCTTCTGCCACCTCAACATCGGCGAGGAGGCGACGATCGTCGGCACCATCTCGGCATTACGGCCCAAGGACTACGTCTACAGCACCTACCGCGAGCACGGCCACGCGATCGCGAAAGGGATCGACCCCAAGGCGGTGATGGCGGAACTCTTCGGCAAAGAGACCGGCACCTCGCACGGCCGCGGCGGGTCGATGCACCTCTTCAGCCAGGAACACCGTTTTTACGGCGGCTACGCCATCGTCGGCCAGGCGCTGCCGATCGCCTGCGGCAGCGGGTATGCCATCAACTACCAGGGCACCGACGAAGTCGTGATGAGCATCTTCGGCGACGGCGCGACGAACATCGGCGCCTTTCACGAATCGCTGAACGTGGCCAAACTCTGGCACCTGCCGATCGTCTTCGTCTGCGTCAACAACCTGTACGGCATGGGCACCGCGGTCAACCGGGCCTCGGCCGTCACCGAGATCTGGAAGAAGGCGTGCGCCTACGACATGACCGGCGAACGGGTCGACGGCATGGACGTGCTCGCCGTGCGCCGCATCACCGACCAGTTGGTCGCCCAGGCGCGAGAGAAACACGAGCCGAGCCTGCTCGAGTGCGTCACCTATCGCTATCGCGGCCACTCGATGTCGGATCCCGACAACTATCGCGGCAAGGATGAGATCAAAGAATGGCAGACACGCGACGCGATCCTCAGCCTCGGCGAACACCTGAAGAAGCAGAAAATGCTCACGGATGACGAGATCCAGCGGATCGATGAGGAGGTCACCGCCCAGGTCGAAGACGCCGTCAAGTACGCAGAGGAGAGCCCGGACCCGGACCCGAAAGACCTCTATCGCGACGTCTACGCCGGCGAGGCGGCAGGCTGATGGCCGTCCTTGCCATGCGCGACGCGCTCAACCAGGCCCTCCGCGAGG
>VBFX01000284.1 GCA_005889395.1 Chloroflexota bacterium | reverse complement strand
AAATTTCAAGAAGAGCCACTGCGTCCACTTGTAGTAGTCCGCGTTGCAGGTGGTGACCTCGCGGTCCCACGCATAGAGGACGCCCATGATATCGAGCTCGTGCTTGGAGATCGTGATGTTGCCTTCGATCGACACCCGCGGGGGAATGCCGCTGACGATGGCGGCGTTCTCCGCCGGCAAGCCGAACGCGTCCCAGCCGAAGGGGTTCAGGACGTTGAAGCCACGCATCACTTTGTAGCGGCCGATGGCGTCGCCGATGACGTAGTTCCGGAAGTGGCCCATGTGCAACGGCCCCGAGGGATAGGGGAACATGACGAGGTTGTAGAACTTTGGCTTGCCCGAATCCTCCGTGACGCGAAACAGGCCCGCCTTCTTCCAGGCATCGCGCCACTTTGGCTCGATCGCCTGCGGATCGTAGACGGGGGCGACAGTCCTGGCCATATCAGTGAAGGAGTGGTGGAGCCGACGAGATTCGAACTCGTGACCTATTGCATGCCATGCAATCGCGCTCCCAGCTGCGCCACGGCCCCACACGCGCGGGTCGAGGGTCAAGTTTAACGAACTCGTCTCAACGAGAGCAGCGGGGCCCGTCGCCACGGTCCAAGTATACACGAGTTTGTGTAACTGTCACGACAAACTCTGCGCCCCCTCGCCCTATGATTCAGCCGATGCAGCATCTCTGGGCGCCGTGGCGAATGGCGTTCATCAAGGCGCCCAGGCCATCCGGCTGCTTCTTCTGTGAGGCAGCCGCGGCCGACCCATCGGACGACGCCACTCACCTGGTGCTTGCCCGTGGCCAGCACACGCTGGTGATCCTCAACCGCTATCCCTATAACAACGGCCATCTGATGATTGCACCCAACGCCCACCTGGCCGATCTCGAGGACCTGCCCGGCGCGACGGCCAATGAACTGATGGCGCTGACGCAACGCTCGCTGCGCGTGGTGCGCCAGGTGCTGGCACCGCAGGGCTTCAACCTCGGCATCAACGCCGGCAAGGTCGCGGGCGCCGGCGTGGCCGATCACGTGCACCAGCACGTGGTGCCACGCTGGGATGGCGACACAAATTTCATGCCGGTCGTCGCCCAAGCAAAAGTCCTTAACGAAAGCCTTACGAAGAGTTATCAAGAGCTACGCGCCGGCTTCGATCGGCTCCCGTAACATCCATCGTTAGTTAGTCACGTCTCAATTAGGGCCGAACGGACGATAGGCCGGACGCAAACCGGTGCTACCTTCGTTCTTGCCATGAAGAAGCGGCGGAGACAGGCTGGCCAGGCGTTGATCGAATATGCATTCCTCATGGTCTTACTGGCCACCATTGGCTTCGCGGTCGTCGTCCTCGCGGGCAACCAGCTCCAGGGAGCCTTCCAGGACGTGAGTTACGAGCTCAGCCACCTTACCGACGCCGCCACCCTCGCGCCGGACGGGAGTACGCTCGACCCCGGCGTCACCCCGGCACCCGCGCAATGTCCACCCGGACAGTCGGCAGAACTGAGAGGCCACAAATGGAAATGCAGGTAGAGCGATCGAGCTTCGACGGAGCTCCCCGCGGGCTCGACCGGGTACTCGCGAACCGCCAGCTCTGGAAGAACGCGATCTACGCGATCGCGCTGATCACGTATTTGTGCTCCTTCCTGTTCTTCGGGCTGGCCGTCGGTAACATGCGCGAGACCGGCGGAAGCGTCACCACGGTGATCGACTTGATCGTCGCGCTCTACTTTCTCGTGCAGGTGATCTTCCTGTTCGTGCTCAGCGACGTCGTCGAACGCCGCCGCCGGCACGAGCCGATCGCCTTCCCCGATCGGCGCACCCGGACGAGCTAGATCTTCTCCGGGCCTGCCGGCCCACGCGAGCCGCGCTTCAGTGCGATGCGAGCGTTAGAGGCGTTCCACGATCGTCGCGATGCCCATTCCGTAGCCGATGCACATCGTGCTGAGGCCGTAGCGAGCACCCTGACGCTCGAGCTCATGCAACAGGGTGGTGATCAGGCGGGCGCCGCTGGCACCCAGAGGATGCCCGAGCGCAATTGCGCCGCCTGAGTAGTTGACCTTCTCCATGTCGGCACCCGTCTCGTGCTGCCAGGCCAGCACCACGGGGGCGAAGGCCTCATTGACCTCGAACAGGTCGATATCGTTCAGCTGCAACCCCGCCTTTTTGAGGACTTTCTGGGTTGCCGGGATTGGTCCGGTCAACATGATGGTCGGCTCGGAGCCGACGATCGCCTGGGCCACGATCCGCGCCCGCGGCTTGAGTCCCAGCTGCCGTGCCTTTTCCTTCGTCATGATCAACACGGCTGCAGCACCATCGCTGATCTGGCTGGAGTTGCCGGCCGTGACCACGCCATCGTCCTGGAACGACGGTTTCAGCTGCGCCATTTTTTCGCGTGACGGCGGGATGCGCACGCCCTCGTCGACGGCGAATTCATAGCTGCTGCCGTTCTGCTTGACCTCCACGGGGAAGATCTCGCGCGCGAACCGGCCCTCCTGGATCGCCTGCCCGGCCTTGACGTGGCTCTGATAGGCAAATTCGTCCAGTTGCCCGCGACTGAAGCCCCATTTCCTGGCAATCATTTCGGCGGAATTGCCCTGTGGGATGATCTCGAAGAGATCCATCAGCTTGGGGCTGACGGGACCTTCGCCGGGACCGAGCGCATCCGAGCCCATCGGCACGCGCGACATATTTTCGACGCCGGCGCCGATGACGATCTCCTGCGCGCCCGACAGAACGCCCTGGGCGGCGAAGTTCACCGCCTGCTGGCCGGAGCCGCAGAAGCGATTCACGGTCGTTCCGGGAACTTCGATGGGGAAGCCCGCGATCAAGGCAGCGGCGCGCGCGATATTCATGCCCTGTTCGCCGGTCTGAGTGACGCAGCCGGCGATGACGTCGTCGACCTGGGCGGGGTCGACGCCGGCTCGGGTGACCACCTCCCGCAGTGTCAGCGCCAGCAGGTCGTCCGGCCTGACCGGGCTCAGCTTGCCGCCGCGCCGGCCGATCGCCGTGCGGACCGCTTCAACGATGACGGCTTCTGTCATGGTAAAGATCTCCCTGGGGCGTTGATACCCCTCATCAGTCT
>VBFX01000283.1 GCA_005889395.1 Chloroflexota bacterium | reverse complement strand
GACGCGCCGCAGCGCCGGCGCGAGCCCAGCCAGTCATGCGGCCCAGGTCGATGAGGACCTGGTCGACGTTCTCCTCGTGGAAGACGATCCTTCGGTCCTCGAGATGTACCGACTCAAGCTGGAGCTGGATGGCTACCGCGTCAATACCGCGCTCGACGGCGAGGAAGGCCTCAAGAAAGCCAGCGATCTAAAGCCGGACATCATCTTTCTCGATATTCGTCTCCCCAAGATGGACGGACTCGAGGTGTTGAGGAAATTGCGGGCACAGGATAAGACGCGTGAGATTCCGGTTATCATCCTCTCTAACTACGATGAAGAAGACCTGGTCGCGCGAGGGCTGCGGCTGGGGGCGCACGAGTACCTCATCAAGGCGCGCACCACGCCGACCAGCCTCTCAGAGGGCATCGAGGATTGGCTAAAGGAGTAACCCGCCGCGCACCGAGCGACACGAGCTTGTCCCTCGATAAGCCGATCTATACCATCAGCGTGGCGTCGGAGATTCTCCAGACGCACCCGCGCACGCTGATGATGTACGAGCACCTCGGCCTCGTCGTCCCCAAGCGCACCTCGACCAACCGGCGCCGCTTCTCGCAGCGGGACATCCGCAAACTGCAGGCGATCCAGACGCTGACCCGCCAGCACGGGGTCTACCTGAACGGCGCCCGCTATGTGCTGCGGTTGCTGCGCATCCTGGTCGATAACGGGCTTTCCGCGCCGCCCGAATTACGCGACCTCGACGTCAAAGAACTGGACGTCTAACACCCCAAACGCCCACCGCGATCCGTGACGCGCGCGAAACATCTTGGCGGCGAATCGGTGGCCGAAATGTTGGCTTTGATCTGCGCCGATACGGTATGAGCACGCATGAGTTTTCGGCCAGATAGCCCGCTGAACCGCCTCGTGATCCTCTGGCCCGGCGTGCCGATCGCGGCGTGTGCCCTGGGTTTTGTGCTGGCCGTGATTGAGATTTCAGAGACCCATAGTGGATCGTTCGCAGCCCTCGCGATTGCGATGGGCTGCGGCATGGCCTTCAGCCTCGGTTTGCTCTTCCACAGCTTCTTCATCGAGTGGACGGAAGTGATCGTGACGCGTCAAGGGGTCGCCCTCCGGCCGATCGGCCATGCGTGGCTCAATCGCCAACCCCACCTGATCCCGTGGGACCGGGTGCACGGGATGAACCAGGTCATCACCCGCAAGGGCGGTCACCTCGAGATCGCGGCGGGCAGCCAGGTTCTGAAGCTGGATCGGGCGCTCTTCCGTGAGGATACCTTCGAGAACCTCTGCGCCGCCCTCGCCCAGCGGACTCGGCAGTGGGGTGCCGCCGGTTACGACGATGAGCTGGCCACCGCGGCCTGAGCCCGCGTTCTAGCCGCGGTCGTAGATCTGGGCCGAGTGCACCGCCTGCTGGTAGTTGCCGTAGCGTGCCTGCAGCGTCGTGCGGTCGCCATACCAGGGGTCGTTGATATAAAGGATGTGGCCGCTGTGGCCGGTGATCACGACGAAGTGCATCCCACCATAGAGGCGCACCTCAGCCACGACGAGCCGGCCGGCGTCGAGCTGGGCTTCAACCACCGACTGCGGGGGCAGGTCCTCGATATCCTGGTCGCCAGTCTTGAGTTGCGACACGATCCCGGGCACGTGGAGCCACTGCCAGCGGACGGAGCCCTGCGTGGCGGCGGCCGCCTGGCGCCAGAGCAGCAGGTCGTTCTCGATGTAGCCGCCGTGGGCGGTGAGCCAGCGGTTCAGCTGTTGCGGGTCGGTCGAGTAACCGTAGGCGGCCGTCACCATCGTGACCGCGGTCAGAGCGCAACCGGCCGAGCCGATCGTATCGATCGGGTCGCTCCCGAGCGCATCACGTGACCACTGGTGCGACCGCTGGCTGAAGGTGGGGACGGCCGGAGCGGCGGCAGCCGACAGTCCGGCATAGGACCATGACGCAACCGCCAGCAAGCTTGCCCCCAGCGCGCGGCGCCACCCCCGCTTCACGGGGCCAATCTTAAAGTCGAGGCTGGGTTAAGTCCAGCGACAGCGGTGTCTGCTTTGACACAGCCCTGGGAGGTTGGCCGAGTGGATTGTTACGACCTGGTGACAGCGGTCAGCGCAGCAGGCTGGCGAAGTCGCCCTCGAAGCCGGCGAGCGCGAGCCGGACATCGAGCACGTCGTCGGTCGTGATCGGCACCCCGAGCTCGTCGATCGGCTCGTCCCGAACGTCGTCCACCACCGGCGCGGTCTCGGCCTCGGTGGCGATCGCGACCGCGATCACGCGGACGTCCTGGCAATGCACACAGGTCACCTTGACCAGGGACTGGTCATCGTGATGCGCGACCATCTCGAGCTGACAGTCGGCCAGGCTCTGCCCGCATTTGGGGCACTGAAACCGGCCCGCCTGGCGGCGAAGGATATCGAGCATGTCCACGCTATCAGCGTACCCCTGTCCCTGGGCCGACAAACGACGCAAAGCGGATTTGAGCCGAAGCAAAGCTGATAGTCCAGGGATGGGGTAAGGCGCTAACGGCTGAGCCTCAGTTGCTGCCACAACGATCGTTTGCGGTCCTGATGGCGGGCGCCGATACTCGCGACCGGCATGCGCCTTCCGGTCTTTCTGGGCGCCGGCGCGGTCACGACCGGGATGCTGTTGCTGGGGGGCCTGGCGGCCACCGAGCTGAACCCGGTGCCGGTGGTCAACGTCGACGCCATGGAGCTCGACGGGGCGTCCATCCTGTCGGCGCCGCCGCCGGAGGTTTCGCCCAAGCCTGAGCTGGTCGTGAGGGTGAGCCGCGCATTGCGCCCGGGCGACTGGCAGCTTTCGATGGACGGCCGACCGGTCGCGCTCAGCGCCGCTCCGGCGGCGACGGTGCTTCGCGTCGCGCTTCCCGGTCCGCTCCCGCTGGGCACCAAGCACACCGTCCAGCTGACGGCCGGGGCGATGCACGTCCGCGCCGGGTTCCAGGTCGTCCCGCCACTCAAGGCGGAGGTCTCGATGCGCCTCTACCAACTGCAGATTGACGGGCCAGCCAGTATCGCGGCGACCGTCCAATTTTCGCGGGCGGTGGCGGACCGTGCCCAGGCGCAGGCCCACCTGCGCATGACGGGACATCCGACGTTCACCTGGCGCGACTCGCGCACCGTCGAGCTGGTCTCGACCGGCTTTGCGTTATCGGACCACGCCGCCGTCACCGTCGACTCCGGGATCCAGGCCGCCGATGGGACGTCGAGCCGTCAGGCCCAGAGTGCCGAGCTCACCGTGCCTTCGACCCTGACGCGAGTCCTGCCCGGCCGGATGGTCCAGATGTACTACGTCAACA
>VBFX01000282.1 GCA_005889395.1 Chloroflexota bacterium | reverse complement strand
CCTTCTTGGCTTGCCCGGGCGGCGTATTCTTCACAGGCCCGGACGTGCTTGTCGACTTCGACGCCGTCGCGGATGCACGCGGCGTGGCGGACGAACCATTGGGCGATGTGGTGCTGGTGGTCAGCGCCACAGTCCCACCGGTGGCGAAGGGACTGTTGCCGCTGACCAGAAGGAGCACGGTGCCCACGGCCAGGAGAATCAACACGACTGAGACCAGGCCGCGGCCCGCTCGACGATCCATCCCTCGCTCCTCCGAGGGGGGCTTCGATCGGTTGAGGCAGTCCCCCTCTGCCCACCAATCTGCGTGGGGAAGCCTACGAAGCCGGTGGCGAAGCGACTACAGCAAAGTCAGTACGCCGTAACGATTCTCGTAACGTGAACTCAGCGCTGACAGTGGCTTCGCACGTTTTCCCCAGACGCGCTACCACATCTATGTCGCGCTTGCCGGGTCAAATCGATTCCTAGGGCGATTGGTCCTCAGCCGAGAAATCGAATGCCCCGCGGAGATCGCCGGCGACGACATCCCGGTCGCCCCATACCCCCAGGGGCGGCAGATGATAATTCCCCTCCACCCATTTCACGAGCGAACTCGTGTCCAGGAGGTCGTGGTCGACGGTGTGCCGTTTGGCATACGGCGAGATCACAAGCAGCGGCATCCGCGGCCCGAAGCCGGCTTCGCCGCAGGCGTCGCCCATCCCGGGGTACTGACAGCCGGACACGTTTGGCTGCCCTTGCACGAGCGGAGCGAAGTGCGGGTCGGCCGGCAGCGGGGGCGACACGTGGTCCCACCAGCCACCGGTCTCGTCGAACGCGATGATGATGGCGGTGTGCTTCCAGTACGGGCTGGCCTGGACCCGGCTGACCAGGTTACCGATGAAGGCGTCGTCCGCGGATGGACCGGAGTAGCCGGGGTGGCCGTCGTCAGGCTTCGACGCCTTGACCCAGGAGATCCGCGGGAGCTGCGGGATGATTCCGCCGATTGGCGACCCGTCGAGCGCCGCGTAAAGCACCTGCAGGTCGCGCTGATGGCGGTTCGCCTCGGGGAAATTCGTCCGGGGATTCCAGGCCCAGCTGTGCGTCAGGTCAGCGGTCGACGTGAAGTACTGGAACGGATCATGGTGCGGGCTGTACTCAGCACCGCTTCCGGTGCTGGCGCAGGTCCCGAAGCCGCCCTGGAACCAGGCCCAGCTGACCCCTCGCGCAGACGCCTCAGCGCCGAGATTGCGAATATCTTGCTGCGGCATGAAGGGCCCACCGTAGTCGTTGCAGACATCGCCGGCGGGATTCGGATCACCGTTTGTGTTCGCAGTGGCCGCGACCAGCCACTGCGCCCCCGAAGTGGACGGTCCGTACATGCCGCTGAAGGCGTTGTCCGCAATGGTGTACTGGGAGGCGAGCCGCCAGTAGTTCTGCAACGGCGCCGAGGCATCGCCGGCGGTGCCTTCGTAATAGCCGAGTGCTAGCGCCGGCCCGAGTGGGTTCATCTCGAAGGTGGGGCAGGGGCCGTCCGCACTGGGATTTGGTGCGGTCAGATCATTGCCGTATTGCAGGTACTGATCCACGGCCCCGCCGTCGGCCATCTGGATCATGCTCGCGTAGTCGTGGTCGACGTCGCATGTCGTGGCCTGGGCGGTCCCGTCGAGCCGAAATGGCGTGAACGGGCCGAGTTTCGTGCCGTCTGGCGTCGTGTGATAGAGCTGCACGCCGGCCGGTATACCGTTGCTCCCCTGTCCGAAGGTTCCGAAATAATGATCGAAGGAAATGTTCTCCTGGTACACGATGATCGTGTGCTGGATCACCCCCTCGCCAGGCTGATCATCGGCATGCGCGACCGCCGGGCCTGGCAAACCGACGACCAACGCCGTGATGATCCCGGTGACGACGTGCGGATGTTGAAGAGTTGCTCGACGCGACGGCGCCCGGCCTCGCCCATGCTGGTGCGCAGCGCGGGATCACGCAGCAGGGGGTCGAGCGCGTTAGCGAGCGCGGCAGGCTGCTGCGGTGAGACGAGGCGTCCCGTCACGCCTTCCTCGACGGCGCGCGGGATGTCGCCGACCGTGGAGGCCACCACCGGCAGCCCGCTCGCCATCGCTTCGAGCACCGTCAACGGCATCGCCTCCCACCACGACGGAAGGCAGAAGACGTCGGCGCCCCGATAGAGGCGCGCCATCTCTTCATGCGGCTGCGTGCCGATGAATCGAGCCGGTGCGCCGTGCGACGCGGCCTCGCGCGTTTCCGCCTCCGCCTGCGGCCCTTCTTCGGGCGCGCCGCCGGCGACCACCAGCTGGTGCGCGAGGCCGCGACGATGCAGCTCGGTCGAGGCCGCAATCAGGTCGATCAGTCCCTTGCGCGGACTGAGCACGCCGGCGAAGAGGATGGTGGGCAGCTCGTGCGCGGGCGCCGCCACGGGCGTGTAGGCCGCGGGATCGACGCCGTTGTCGACGAGGCTCACGCGTGTCGAGCCCAGCGAGCGGGCGAGAAATTTGCGACTGGTCTCCGACACGGTCAGTACGCGGCTGGCGGGGGCGAGGGCGAGCCGCACCAGCAGCCGCCGCAGCGGCGTCCTCAGCCAGAGATCGATGCGGCCACTGTGCGCGTGAACGATCACGCGCGCGCCGGCGGCACGCGCCACACTCGCCAGGAAGCTCGCGCGCAGCAGGGTCGGTAGCGGAACCAGCGCGGTGTTGATATGGACGATGTCGGCCCGGCGTGCCGCCCGCCAGAGCCGCGCGGCATCGGCCAGCGTCCGGGTCACGTTGGCCCGCGTGAAGCGGCCGCCACCCAGCACCTCCTCCCGGTAGAGGTTCAGGAGCGAGAGCCGGTGCTCCGTGGCGAGCTCGCTGGCGAGCAGCGTCTGCATGAACGCCGAGATCCCGCCCCGGTCCGGTTGGCCCTTGCCGACGAGCAGCACGCGGTTCACAGGACGGTCCGCTCCAGCGAGGCGAGCACATCATCGACGTTGCGGGCGCGCCAGCGAGCGTCGGTGACGAGCGCCGGGTCCCGGGAAATGCTGTGCGCGACGTAGCCGGCCCACCAGGCAATGCCGACGGCCTGGAGGGTTGCGGCATTGGGCCAGATATCGAGCGCGGGCCAGTAGCCCGCCGTCAGTCGCTGATACGCGGGCGACCTCCAGGGCGCGTCGAGCCAGACCGATCCGAGCTCGCGCCCACTGTGAAGCGCCTGATCCATCGCGAGCGCGTGGAGCAGGTCGGTGCCGGGGACGGCCGACGGATGCCAGTTGTCCCAGTCGACGATCCCGGCGAAGGTCCCGCGCTCGATCAGGATGTTCCCCGACCACAGGTCGCCGTGGCGTGCGACGGCAGGGAGCGCGCGGAGCACCGGTCGAAGGAAGCTGGAGACCGTCGCCAGGAGACTCGCGTGCCGCGGAAAGGCAGCGGCGATCCGCCCGATGTCTTCGGTCACCGCGGCGGGAGGTCCCGAGCCGGCCGGCAGGCGGGAGCAGAAGCGGGCGACGTCCTGGAGGATCGCCTCACCGGGGCGACCGGCGCGCTCGCCCGGCAAACGCGACTCGAGGGTCCAGTGGGCCGGGCCACTGCGGCCGCAACCAAGCGCGCGCGGCACGGCCGGGACCCCGGCGCTCGCCAACCACTGGAGCGCCTCAGCTCCTCGAGACGGGTCAGCGGCGCCGTCGCGCGCGCCGACGCGCAGCATCGCCTCCGACCCATCCCGCATACGCAGCCTGGTGAGGATGGAGCCGCCCGAGCCCGCCGTGAAGGCGCCAACGGGAACGATCCCACCGGCGGCCTCGGCGGCCTGATCGAGCACGCGCATTCCCGGATCCGTCCTGGTCAACTGCACCAGCGCCCCACCGAGGACGGCGGCGCGAGCGCGCTCGCGATGGCGTTGCTGGAGCGCCGGCGGCGGCAGGCGATCCATCGACGACAGGTGCCAGGGATGTGGAGGGCGACGGCGCAACCGCTGGATCGCTCGCTCACGCAAAAGCGCCGCGCGCGCCACGGTGGCGAGCGGCATCCCCGACGAATAGGGGGCGCGACCCCACACCACCACGTCCGCGTCAACCGAGCGGGCATCGAAGGCCCAGCGCTCGTCGGCCTCGAGCACGACACCGGTGTGTTCCGGTGCGGCCGGTAACAGCAAGGAGGCGAGCGCTCGGAAGTTCACCAGCGCCGGCGCTCACGGAGCGCGGCCCAGACGAGCGCCGACGCCTCACTGATGGCCGCGTCAACCCCGTTGATGGTGGAGATCAACCGCGCGCCGCGCGGGACGAAGGTGTCCCGGTATCGCTGCCGCTGATGTTCGAGCACGTTGGGACTGTGCTCCCGCTTTCGCGCGTAGAGCACCCCAGCGCCTCGATCGGATGCCGGTCGCAGAGAACGATATGGCCGCTCCAGGCCGCGAGGTAGCCGCGCAGCAGCAGCGACCAGAAGCGTAGGGCCCGGTACATGACGAAGGCACACTCGCGAAGCGCACTGACACGCCCTTGCATTTCTACGTCCCCCGCTGGCGGGGGAGGGTCGAGGTGGGGGCTCTTACGCCTCCGCTCGCCCAGGTAGATGACAGTGAGGCCGGCCGGAATGCGGTCTTGCAGCCCCGCGATCACGGTCCCTTTGCCCGCCCCGTCCGGGCCCAGCAGGGCGACCACCGGTCCCGCTCGACGCAGGCCGAGGGGCCGGCGCTGGGCCAGCGCGGTCGCGAGGTGTTCCGCCGCTGTCCAGGGCCTGCCGGAACGGGTCGTCACGCCGGATCCGCGGGCCAGCTTGGCATCGATCTTCAGCCAGCGGCCGCGATCGAAGGCCAGGTAAAAGCGATGACGTGGACAGCCCGGTGCATCGAGCCGGTGAAAACCCTGCTCGCGCAACGCGCGTTCGGCGTCGCGCAGCTCCAGGGGATCGATCAGGATGTCCACCTCAGAACCGGGGGCGTAGAGGTTGACCTGTTCCGAGCCTTTGCGGAAGGCGTAGCGAATGCGCCGGTGATCCATCGCCTCAAAGGCGGCGGTGAGAAAATCGCCACCCCGACCCTCCCCCGCGATCGGGGGAGGGAAGAGGTGGGACGGAGGTTGCGGCCTACTGGCCGATCCGGCTGGTTGAAACCGCAACATCGTCAAAGGCCACGTCGTAGATTTGGAGCGCCGCCTGGCTGCCGAGCTGGACCTGGCCGACCGGCAGGATGCCCAGGGTTGCCATGGTGCTCGAGAAGGCGGGCACGAGCGCGCCGTCCAGCCAGACTTCGGTCGTGCTGAAGGTCGCGTTGACGATGACGTGCAGCTCGATCGAGTGCCAGGCCCCGAGGCTGATCGCCGGCCCGGTGGTGGTCAGCTGGGTGATGTCGTTCCATAGCACCAGCTCATGCTGGGGACTGAGGTAGATGCGGATGATCCCGCCACCGCTGGCGGTCTGGTCGGCCATCAGCGTGAACCCGGTCGTTTGCGACTTGATGTTGACGTAGGCGCGGTAGTACAGGTCGGCGTAGGTGCTGGTCAGCTGCTTAATGGCGTAGGTCGTGCCATTGATCGCGGACCCTTCTGCCGCGTAAGTCCCGCCGTGCACCGTCGCCGTTTGCACCGTGAGTCCGGCGCTGGTCGTCCAGTTGCTCAGCGTGCCGCTTTCAAAGCCGTCGCTGAAGAATGGGGCCAGCCGCAAGGCGAAGTTGGCGGTGGCCGTCTGACCTGAGCCGACCGTGACCGATTGGCTCGCGCTCGAGTAGCCGGTCGCACTCGCCGTCACGTTGTAGGTGCCGGTCGCCACGTTCGAGAGCGTGTACTGGCCGCTGCCGTTGGTCGTCGTGCTCCCACCGCTGTAGGAAACGGTGGCGCCGCTGATCGGGCTACCGGTCGCGGCACTTGTCACCGTACCCGTGATCGCGCCGTTGGGGCGCGTCAGGGCGAAGTTCTGGGTCGCGGTCGCACCGGGACCAACCGTCACCGTGCGGCTCTGGCTGGCGTAACCGGTCGCGCTAGCGGTCACGCTGTAGCTGCCCTCGGCCACGTTGGCCAGCGTGTAGGCACCGCTGCCGTCGGTGCTCGTTGATCCGCCGCTGTAGGAGACGGTGGCGCCGGCGATGGGCGCGCCGGTCCCCGCGTCGGTCACGGTCCCGGTGATCGTGCCCGGATTCGGCGCCAGTGCGAAGTTCTGCGTCGTGGTGCTGCCGGTGGTCAGCGTGACCGACGTGCTCTGGCTCGCATAGCCCGACGCGGTGGCGGTCGCGGTGTAGGTGCCGGGCGCCAGGCCGGCGATCGTATACGCGCCATTGGCATCGGTGATGGCGCTGCCGGTGCCGGCCGACACGGTGGCGCCGGCGATCGGCCTGCTGGTGCTGGCGTCGGTCACGGTGCCGCTCAGCTGTGTGGCCTGGCCGGTCAAGGCGAAGTTCTTGGTTGTCGTGGACCCGCCGCCGACGGTCGCGGTGGCCGCTTGACTCTGATAGCCGCTGGCCTGCGCCGTCAGGCTGTACGAGGTCACGGCGATTCCGGGAATGCTGTAGCGACCGGCGCCGTCGGTGGTCGTATTGCCGGTAACCGAACCCGCCGGGCCCATCCCGCTGTAGGAGACGGTCGCGCCGGCGATCGCCGCGCCGCTCCCGCTATCGGTCACGGTGCCGGCCAGCGTGCCGCTGCCCTGGCAGGGGATGTTGCCCGAGTCGCCCACCGCGCCGTCGGTCCCGATGAACTGGAAGCCCGCCGTGGTGGTGGTCAGCGAGAGCTTGAGGGCCCCTGGGGTATTGACGATCGTCTTGAGCGTCCGCGAATCCGAGCCGACGATCGGCTCCCAGTTGTGGTTGCCGGTGCCGACGACGAACTCGGCCATCCCGGTGGCCTTGGCGATGCCGTTGGCGTCCATCGCCGTCCAGCGCTCGTAGTTGTGCCGGTCGGCGTTGACCGCCATGGTCGCATGACTGTTCGCGAGCGGCGTCCAGAGGTCCTGTTCGGCGGTGCTGCCGCCGCTGCCGTCAAGGGCGAAGCGCGGCTCGTGCCAGTAGGCGATGGTGCAGGCGCCGGGATGCGCCGCGAGGTCGTTGTTGAGCCAGGTCAGCTGGGGGCTCGACGCACCGCACAGACCGTTGGGCGGGAACGATTGCGAGGAGTAGGCGCACTGCGTCAGCGCGATGAAATGCCAACCGGCGACGTCGTAGGAGTAGTAGGGGAGGAGGTTGTCCCAGTACCAGGTATAGCCCGCGACCCCGTAATAGACTTCCTGGTCGCCCGGGACCGGATTGGTCACACCTCGCATCGGTCCCCAGCTGGGGTCGTACCAGTTGTCGAATTCTTCGTAGCTGCCCTGCTCGTAGACGTCGCCGAGATAGAGGAAGAGATTTGGTGACCAGCCGGCGACCTCGCTCGCCACGATGTTGGCCCCACGGCCGTCCGCTCCACTGCCCACCGCCCCCACGATCTCCGGCTGCCCCGCGGCCGGGGTCGTTCCCGTCGTGGCGGTGCGACTGTTGTTGTTCACGGGCGTCGTGGCGACGCCGTTGCTGAGCGTCACGGTTTCGGCCGCCGTGTTGCTCGATGTGTCAGTGCCGTCGGACATCCGGGCATAGACGCCAAGGGTGTGCGGCCCGTCCACCCAATGCCGCGCGGTGTGCCAGGTGAAGGTGTAGGGAGCGGTGAAGGCGGAAAGGACGTAGCGGTTGTCCACCGTAAAGACCATGCGCGTGACG
>VBFX01000204.1 GCA_005889395.1 Chloroflexota bacterium | reverse complement strand
GAGGCCAACAAGCATCCCGAAGTGTTCGCCCACAAGACCATCGGAGACGTCGCCGACCATTACGCCGATGTCATCGGCCAGCTGAAGACGAAGCCGGTCGTCATCGGGCACTCCTTCGGCGGCTTGCTCACTCAGATCCTCGCGGGACGCGGCCTCGCCGCGGCATCGGTTGCGATCGATCCCGCGCCCTTCCGTGGCGTGCTGCCGCTCCCGCTCTCGTCACTGAAGTCGGCGTCGCCGGTGCTTGGCAATCCCCTCAACCGCAACCGCGCGATTCCGCTCACCTACGACCAGTTTCGCTACGCCTTCGCCAACGCCGTCAGCGAGGAGGAAGCAAAGGAGCTCTACGAGACCTTCGCGGTGCCGACGTCCGGCGTGCCGCTCTTCCAGGCGGCCGCCGCCAACCTCAACCCCTGGACCGAGGCCAAGGTCGACACCAAGAATCCCGACCGCGGGCCGCTCCTGATCATCTCGGGCGAGAAGGATCACACGGTCCCGCCGGCGATCTCAAACGCCTCCTACCACCAGCAGCAGCACAACGAGAACGTTACCGAGATCGCCGAGATCCCAGGCCGTGGCCACGCACTGGTCATCGACCACGGCTGGCGCGAGGTCGCCGACAAGGCGCTTGCCTTCGTCAAGCGCTTCGTGCCGGCGGTGCCCAAAGCCTGACGCCGCAACTACCCAGCTTCGATCAGCCGAGCGTCTTCCTCAAGGCGCTCGGTATGACGTTCGAGTCGGTCGGTCCGGACCGAGTGGTCGCGTGGATCGAGCTCGGGCCGAATCAGCACACGCCGTGGGGCGTCGTCCATGGCGGCGCGTACACCACCGCGATCGAGAGCGCGGCGAGCGTCGGCGCCTCCGCCGCGGTGCTGGATCGCGGCCAGTTCGCGGTGGGCGTCAACAACATCACCGACTTCCTCCGCCCCCTCACTCGTGGCCGCGTCAAGGTGGTCGCCGAGCCGATCCACCAGGGCGCCACCCAGCAGTTATGGCAGGTCATCATCTCCAAGGCCGACGACGGCAAGGTGCTCGCCCGCGGGCAGGTCCGACTGCAGAACGTCAGCCTCGACCGCTGAGAAAGGTTGTGACGGTCACCTCGGTGCGAGTCGGTGCGCCCGCTCGTATCCGGTGACGATGGGGACAAAGGCGGTTGTTACCAGGAGTTCAACTGGTGAACCTAGTGAGGTCGACACCTGCTAAGGACTCGTTGACCTTCTCCAAATCTATCCTGGCGACCAACTTCTCGTAGTCGTAAGCGCGGGACCAAATCTCGATGGCCCCTGCGTCGTAGCATTCATCGATCGCGATGAGCCACTTCCGAAGATCGCGAGCTCTCTCACGCTCGAATGAGCCAGCATCGCGTGCCCAACGAGCATCAGGGTCGGCGCCAACATAGGCCTGGAAGCCCCAATCAAAGTATCTACTGAGGAGCATCTCCAGACGGTCGGCCGTGGGATCAACGATGTGATCGACTCGATCTCGATCGGAGCGAAGGTTAAGAACCAGGTGCGCGTCAGCCGCCAAACCGCGTAACGCGACGGCCAATCCAGGCGCGATGATCTGAGCCGAACGATCCCAGACGGTTGATCCTTCGATCGGGCGATCGTCGACCCGGAACCAGAGCAAGAGTATCGTCGTCCCTTTGAGAGTTCCGTCGAGCGGTACAGCCGTGCCGTCTCTCCAGGGCAGTGACTTTTCCAAAATGGCATGCAAGCCCCGACCCTTTCCATCCGGCCTATACGCCGCAGGCGCGAGCGTTTCCTCCGGCCGCAGGATGCGCCCGTCAAGACCAATCCGCTTGCGGCGGCTGGGTCCCTTCATTCTTCCCAGCTATCCAGCTCGTGGTTGTACTGGACTACGAACCATGCTGTTGACAGTTTGATTTGCCTCGTTGACCATCGCCTATCCCAGTCTTTTGAGGTCCCCAACTAGCAGGAGAATGCTGATATACACCCACATAAATCCAACGAAGCCAGCAAAGATCGTGATTATCGGCCCGTAAAACGTGCGAGCAAAGCTGCCATCGGCGAAATCGTCGACGAAGTGTCGGACACCGCTGTTACCGAATAAGGATGCGCCAAGTTGTTTCACCCAGCCACGCGCCAGTTGCCGTCGCGCATTTAGCAGTGCGAAACCGACCAGCGCAAGACCCACCAGGCGAGAGAAGCCGTGCTCGAGCATTGTCCGTACGTCCATAGAACCCGATGAGGGAATCGGTTCTTGCTAGCACCTAAGAGGAGGGATCTTCCAATGGTTCCGCAGCGGCACACAGCGGACACTCCTCCGGGGTCCAGAGGTTGTTCCCTAGCCGCTCGAGCGCTTCCAGAGCGAGATCGTGCTCGGCAGCGAAACTCGTCGACCACCGTCCGAGCGCAATCAACGTCCCGAATGCGACCGGCTGCGCCCCACACGCCAGGAGATCCTCATACGCTCCACGTACCGCCGACCCGGCATTGGTGACGTCGTTCACGATCGCGACGGTCGCACCTCGCAATCCATCTCGCAGCGCAGCCGGGATCCGATAGCGCACCTGGTACAGGGCGTCCGACGGCGGCGGAGCAAAGCGCTCGGCAAAGGCGAACGCGACGTCACATTGCTCGGCGACCATCTGCGCCAGGAAGGCGCCGCCCGTTAGCGGGCCGCAGACAACCTCGAAACTCTGTCGCCGCCGCAGGCGTTGGGCGAGCGCGATGGCAAAAGGGCGAAGCGCCGTCGGGCGCTGCAACAGCAGATCGGGCTCGAGCCAGCGATCGCCGTGATGGCCGGACTCGAAACGGAAATGCCCACTGCGAGGCGCCATCATGTCGATCAGGCTTTTCGCGGGCACGAGCTACGCTAGCATCCGATCAATGACCACGCCAGTCGAGATCTCGGCCTATCCGCCCGACGGGATGGAGGTCCGGCTGATCGAGCGCTTCACCACGCTCAAGGGCCGGCGCATCCTCGAGATCGGCTGCGGCGACGGCCGGCTCACTTTCCAGTACGCACCGACCGCCCGAGAAATACTCGCAATCGATCCGGATCGACTCAGCATCGAGGACGCGCTTGATGAGCAAGCCGCGCTCAGCGTGCGAAATGTCACCTTTCGGGTTGGCTCCATCGAGCACCTATCCACACGCGGCGCTCCGTTCGACGTCGCCATCT
>VBFX01000105.1 GCA_005889395.1 Chloroflexota bacterium | reverse complement strand
GTCTCGCTCGGCGAGAAGCTCGAAGAACTCCGACAGATGTTGGCGCGGCACGCGCAACTCAACTTCAGCGCTATCTTCCGGCACGCGCGAACGCGGCTGGAAGCGGTCGTGACCTTTCTGGCCCTCCTCGAGCTGATTAGAATCGGTGAGGCCCGCGTGGCTCAGACCTCGGCCTTCGCGGAAATCACGGTGCACGCACAGGAGCGGAAGGAAACAGAGTGAGCTCATCGGTCGAGGGTGTGACACAGGTGCGGGACACGACGGGCCTGGCCGCCGCCCTCGAGGCCGTGCTCTTCACCCTCAACCGGGCGGTTACGGTGCTGGAGCTCCAGGACATCCTGCAGTCGCCGCTGCCCGACATCGAGGCCGCTGCCACGAGCCTGGCGGAAGCGCTGGCGGGCCGCGGTCTCTTTCTGCAACGCCATCAGGACCAATTGCAGCTGGTGACGGACCCGGCGCAGGCGGACGTGGTCCGCCGCGTCTTGCGGCCGGAGTATCCGTCACGCCTGTCTCCGGCGGCGTACGAAACGCTCGCCATCATCGCCTACCGACAGCCGCTCACCCGCGCCCGCATCGAGGAGATTCGCGGCGTCAACTGTGAGGCGGTGCTGGAGAGCCTCGAAGAAAAAGGACTGATCGAGGAGACCGGCCGCCTCGACGCGCCGGGGACGCCTCGCCTCTTTGGCACGACGATGCGCTTCCTCCAGATCCTTGGACTGAGCAGCCTGAACGAGCTGCCGCCATTACCGCAATCCGGCTCAACCAGTTCCTAGCGCGTTCCGGCGTGGCGGCTCGGCGAAAGGCCGATCAATTGATTGCGTCGGGACAGGTGATGGTGAACGGCACGCCCGCCATCCCGGGCCAGCAGGTCACGCCCGGGGTCGATCGCGTGACCGTCGGCGGCAGCCCGGTCGAACTGGTTTCGACATCGACGTACCTGATGCTGAACAAGCCGGTTGGCGTCTTGACCAGCGTCGGCGACGACCGCGGCCGGCAGACCGTGGTCGACCACCTACCAGCGGGACGGCCGCGCGTCTTCCCGGTGGGCCGGCTCGATCTCGACAGTCGTGGGCTGGTGCTGTTGACGGACGACGGCGAGCTGGCCGGCCGTCTGATGCACCCCCGCTACCATGTCGAGAAGGAATACCGGGTCCTCGTCAGGGGCCAGCCCGGTGAAGCGGCAGTGCGGCGGCTCTCGGAGGGGATGATCGTAAGAGGGGAGCGATTCGAGCCGGCAGATGTCCAGGTGCTCGAGGGCGCGGATGGCGACACGCGGCTGTCGATGGTGTTGCGTGAGGGCCGCAAACGGGAAGTGCGCCGGCTGTGGCAAGCGCTTGGCTATCCCGTGCTCGATTTGCAGCGGGTGCGCATCGATGGGCTTCAGCTCGGTGACCTTGCCGAGGGTGACGTCCGCCCACTCCGGGCGGACGAGGTAACCCGCTTGAAGGCCGCGGCGGGACTCTAGCGTGATCATCGCGATCGACGGCCCGGCGGGCTCGGGAAAGACGACCGTCGGGCGTATGGTGGCGGACGTCCTCGGCTTCGCCCTGGTCGACACCGGCTTGTTCTATCGGGCGGTCACCGTTGAGGCGCGACGACGCGGCATCGCGGCCGACGACGTGACCGCGCTGATGCGGATGCTCGGTGAGTTGCGCATCGAGATCAACACGTCGCCCTCGGCGGGTCGTGCCGGACCACTGCTCTCGATCGATGGCCGGGATATCAGCGGTGCGGCACACGATCCGGCAATCGCCGCCGAGCTCTCGCGTATATCGGGGATCCCCGAGGTGCGGCGCCTCCTGATCGAGCCGCAGCGGCGGGCGGCGTCGGGTGATGCGGTGATCCTGGGGCGCGACATCGGAACCGTCATCTTTCCCGACGCGGATGTGAAATTCTTCTTCACCGCACCGGCCGCGGAGCGGGTCGCCCGGCGGCGCCGCGAGTTGGACGAAGCACGCGGCAGCGCCACCCCGGACGCGGTGCTCGAACAGGAAGTCGAGGCGCGAGACCGCGCCGACCAGGAGCGCGAAGTCGCGCCGTTACGGCCCGCCACCGATGCTATAATCGTCCCGACTGAGAGCAAGTCGGTCCGTCAGGTTTTTGACGAAGTGATGGCCCGTTTGCCGAAGCATTGATCGCTTTGAGCTATTCCTTCCTTACTGGTCTTGCACGGCTCCTCACGAGAATCGTTCTGGGGTCAAAGTTTCAGCTTCGCGGCGCGGCGAACGTGCCACGCTCGGGCCCGCTCCTCATGGTGTCGAACCACGTGGGGGCGGTCGACCCGGCCATCATTGGCGCCTGGACACCCCGGCCAGTCTGGTTCATGGCCAAGGCAGAGTTGTTCAAAGGCAGCTGGGCCTGGCTGATGCGCGGTTACCATGCCTTTCCGGTGGTACGCCACTCGCCCGACCGGACCGCGCTTCGGCGGGCATTCGGCCTCCTCAAGCAAGGGTCGGCCGTCGTCCTCTTTCCTGAAGGCCACCGATCCGGGGATGCCCGCCTGCTTCGGGCCGAGCCAGGCGCCGGCTTCGTGGCGCGTCGCTCCGGCGCGCCCCTGGTGCCGATCGCGATCACTGGCTCGCAAAATGTTCTCGGCCGCCACAACAAGGTTCCACGGCGGGCGGACGTCGCCATGACGTTTGGCGAACCATTCCAGCTTCCGGAACGGAATCGCGACGGCAGCGCGATGGATCATCAGCAGAGCGCCGACTACCTGATGACAAAGATCGCTCAGCTGCTCCCGTTGGAAAACCAGGGGGAGTACGCAAGCTCGACCGTGCCGCGGAGCCTTCAAGCATGAAGAAGATCTACGTGCTCGACACCAACGTCCTGCTGCACGATCCGAACGCGATCTACTCCTTCGAGGACAACGAGATCGTGATCCCCCTGACCGTGATCGAGGAGGTCGACGGGCAGAAGCGCCGGCAGGACGAGGTCGGGCGTCACGCCCGCTTGATCGCCCACTATTTCGATGAGCTTCGTGCCAAGGGAAAGCTCTCCGAGGGCGTCGAACTCAAGTACGGCGGCACGCTTCGTGTCGAGCTGACCCACGAGAGCACCGCGCAGCTCCCCGAGGATCTCGATCCGCGCAAGCCCGACAACCAGGTGATCGCCCTGACGTTGCAGCTGAAGGCCGAGAGCGATGGCACGCCCGTCATCCTGGTCAGCAAAGACATCAACGTCCGGGTGAAGGCCGATGCCCTCAACCTGCAGGCGCAGGACTACGAGACCGACAAGATGGTGCTCAAGGAAGAGGACCTCTACGACGGCATGACGACGCTGACGGTGACGCCGGATGATATCGAGAACTTCACGAAGACGAATCTCTACCAGCCGTCTAACGGCCAGCTCTACTTCAACCAGTTCGTCCATTTCAAATCGGTGAACGGGGCGAAGTCGAGCGCGCTGGGCCGCTTCGACGCGGCGGCCGGCCAGGTGGTTGGGCTGGCGGCGATCAAGAAAGAAATCTGGGGCATTCAACCCAAGAATCTCGGTCAACGCTTCGCCTTCGACATCCTGCTCGACGAGCGGATCCCTTTTGTCACTGCTCGTCACGCGCCCGGTGATTCCCATGGGCAAGGACGTCGGCTATCTTCCCGGCGACAAGGATGAAAAGCTGCGACCCTGGATGCAGCCGATCTACGACAACCTCGAGTACCTGATGGGCTGCATCTACAAGGAGCAGATGGCGGCGGACATGATCCGGCATATCCAGGACAAGGGGCTCTTCGAGGCGGAAGCGCTCACCTACATCCGCGGGCGGAGCATCCCGCAGCAGTTCATCATCGTCGATGAGGCACAAAACCTTACTCCCCACGAGGTCAAGACGATCGTCTCCAGGGCGGGCGAGGGGACCAAGATTGTCCTTACCGGCGACCCCAACCAGATCGACCATCCCTACCTGGATTTCCGGAGCAACGGGCTCTGCTACGCGATCGAGAAATTCAAGAACAACCCGCTGGCCGGCCACGTCACGCTCACCAAGGGCCAAAGGTCAGAACTCGCGGAGCTTGCTGCCAAATTGCTGTAAGCGGTGGCCCGATTTGAGAGCATTGCGATAGTGGATCGCACGCTCGTTGCTCTCGATCTCGAAACCACCGGCCTCAGTCCCAGGCTCGATCGGATCATCGAGGTTGGGGCGGTCCGCTTCCAGGGCGACGAGGTCCTCGCGACCTTTCAGTCCCTGGTCCGCCCCGAAGTCGGCATTCCGCGCGCCGTGCAGGATCTGACCGGGATCCGCGATGCCGACGTGGCCGCGGCGCCCCAGCCGGAGGAGGTCCTGGCGCAGCTGATCGACTTCGTCGGCACGAGTGGGGTCGTGGCGCATAGCGGCAACTTCGATCTGTCGTTTCTCGTCGACGGTGACGCGCAGCCGGCGTATGTCCTGTTCGACACCCTCGACCTATCGCGGATCATGCTGCCCGCCGTGCCCAGCCACAGCCTGCCGCACCTCTCCCGCCAGCTTGGGCTCATTCACCCGCATCCTCACCGGGCGCTGTCGGACGCGGACGCCGCGCGGCAGCTCTTCCGCTACCTCTGGCGGTTTGCGCGCGGCTTTAAGGCCGAGCTGATCGAGCGGATGCTCGAGGTGGCCAACGGCTGGCCGCACCCGATCCACCACTTCCTCGAAGATGCTCGCGGTGCCGGACCCAGCGGCGTCGATAGCCTGCCGCCGGTGCCCATCCTGCCGGTCACGGCAGCGCGTCCGGACACGCCCTCGACCGATCCACAGACCATTCGCGCCCTGCTCGGGCCCGATGGTCCCATGGCGGGCCTGCTGGACGACTACGAACTTCGCGAATCACAACTGCAGATGACGCTGGCCATCGCCCAGCTCTACGCTCGCGGTGGCCGGCTCCTGGTGGAGGCCGGCCCGGGGACCGGCAAGTCACTCGCGTACCTGGTGCCGGCGGTTCACCACGCGGTCGCGAGAGGGGAGCGGGTCGTGGTCGCGACCAACACGATCACGCTGCAGGAGCAGTTGTTCTCGAAGGACATCCCCTTCATGCGCAGCTGGCTGCCCTTCGACTTCAAAGCGTCGCTGTTGAAGGGCCGTTCGAATTACGTGAGCCTGCGTCGCTGGAATCGCTACCTCAACGCGCCCAGCCGGCGCGCCGACGGCAGCTGGTTCCACGACGAGGTGAAGTTCAAGCTGCGGATGCTCGTCTGGCTGGCGCAAACCCGCCATGGCGACCGCTCTGAGATCAAGCTCAGCGGATTCGACGAGCTGTTCTGGCTGCGGGCGGCGTCGACGGCGGACGATTGCCTGGCCGCCCACTGCGAAAACTACAAGACCCAGCAATGTTTCTACTGGAATAGCCGGCGCGGGGCACAGGATGCGGACCTGATCGTGACCAACCACGCGCTGCTCCTGGCCGACGCGCTCAACGGGGGCTCGGTGCTGCCCTCGCACGCGCACCTGGTGGTGGACGAGGCGCACCAGCTCGAAGAGACGGCGGTCGACGCGCTGACCCAGCGGGTGGGGGAGGAGGAGGTGCTGGAAAGCATCGACGGGGCGCTGACCTGGTTCCGCGCCGCGGTCGGCCCGCCTGGTGACGGGGTGCGCACCGCGGCCGCGGAGATGAAACGGGCGCTGGCCGATTTCTTCCAGGAGGCGCGGGCGATCGTGAGGCAGCGACAGCCGGAGATCCCGCTGCGTCCGTCGCGCGAGGAACCGGTCGTCCTCGACTCGCTCCTTCGGGCCTCGTCAGAGACGGTGCCGCTTTCCGGGCTGGCCAGCAAGCTCGCCGATCAGGCGATGCGGTTCCGTCGCGCCCTCGATGATGCGGCCGCCCAGTTGCCGCTGGAGAGTAACCCGTACGCCCAGCGCGAACTGGACCTCTTTGTGACTCAGTTCCAGGGGCGGGTCGATCTCATCCGCCAGGCGCTGTTGCAGCCGCGCCCCGATCGCCTCTACTGGATCCGAAGCGAGCGTCGCTCGGGCCGCCCACTGGTGCAGGCGGCTCCCACAACGGCGGGACGCGAGCTCCAGGCGCGAGCCTTCGCCGACAAGGAAACGGTGGTCTTCACCTCGGCAACCCTCGCGGTGGCCGACTCGTTCGAGTACTTCAAACGGGGAGTCGGGCTCGAGGCATTGAGCACGCACGAGATGGTGCTGGCCTCACCCTTCGACTACCTGTCTCAGGCCCTGCTCTGCCTGCCGACCGACCTCAAGGATCTCAGTGACATCACCTTCCTCGATCAGGTCTCGACCGTCGTCGGCGAGATCGCCGAGGCGATTGGTGGGCGCACCCTGGTGCTGTTCACGTCTCATCAGCAGTTGCGGGATGTCGCCGACCGGCTGCGGGTGCGGACCTCGCACGGCGATCTGACGGTGCTGGCGCAAAACCTGGATGGCACCCGTCGGCAGCTGCTGGCGCAGTTCCAGGAGGATCCGCGCAGCATCCTGCTAGGGAGCAGCAGCTTCTGGGAAGGCATCGACGTCCCTGGGGATGCTCTCTCCTGTGTCGTCATCGTCCGCCTGCCCTTCCGAGTTCCAAGCGATCCGCTGCAGCTGGCACGGAGCGCCACGCTCGCCGATCCCTTTGGGCAGCTGGCATTGCCCGAGGCGGTCTTGCGCCTCAAGCAAGGCTTCGGCCGGCTGATCCGGCGACAAAGCGATCGTGGTGCGGTCGTCTTGATGGACCACCGCATCGCGAACCGGACCTACGGCACGGCCTTCCTCGACGCCCTGCCACGCGCCGCCGTCCATCTCGGGCACTGCGCGGAGATGGCGCCGGCGATTGACCAGTGGCTGGTGCGTGGACGCGATGCCCGGGTGTCCGCGGACGCCGGCAGGACCGCGGGCCTTCCGCATCGTCCGGCGTGAGCCCGGACGGCCGGCTCGCGGTCGGGCTGGTTCAGATGGACCCGGCCCTCGGCGATCGTGCTCGCAATCTCGAGCGGCATCGGCAATGGGTGCGACAAGCCGCAACCGCGGGCGTCGAGCTGCTGGTTTTCCCGGAGCTCAGCCTGACCGGCTATTTCCTCAAGGATCTCGTGGCGGAGAGTGCCATCCCGTTCGAGGGCGCCATCATGAACGAGCTACGCGGCCTGTCCGATGGACTGGACGTCGTGCTCGGCGCGGTGATCGAAGAGCCCGACCATCGCTACTTCAACGCCAGCCTCTATTTCAGCCAGGGGGAGCTGGTCCACGTCCACCGCAAGGTGTACCTGCCGACTTATGGCATGTTCGACGAGCACCGCTACTTCGCGGCGGGCGATCGCTTTCGCAGTTTCAAGACCGGGTTCGGCCGCGCCGGGATGCTGGTCTGTGAAGACATCTGGCACCTCTCCAGCGCCTACATCCTGAGTCTCGAAGGCGTGGACATGATCATCTGCCCGTCATCCAGCCCCGGGCGTGGGGTCACCACCGACGAGCGGCTGGGAACAGCGGAGTCATATGGCCTTGTCTGCCGCACCTACGCCCAGTTCCTGACGACCTTCTTCCTCTACTGCAACCGGGTGGGGTACGAGGATGGCGCGAACTTCTGGGGCGGCTCGATGGTAATCGGGCCCAACGGTGACATCATCGCGCAGCAGGAAGATGCCGGCGAAGCGCTCGTTCTTGCCAAGCTCGACCTGGGGGAGGTCCGGCGCGAGCGGCTCGCCAATCCGTTACTCCGCGACGAGCGGCTCGAGCTCACCATCAACGAACTCCGCCGGGTCTGGCATGAGCGCACCCGCAAGCCTTTCTGAGCCCGTCTTTCCGTCGCTGCGGATCAATCCCGAGCTGGTCCGCGGCATCCTCGTGGGCTTCATCCGCAACGAGGTGCGGAAGGTCGGTTTCGAACGCGTCGTCCTGGGTCTGAGTGGCGGCGTCGACTCCAGCCTGGTTGCGACCCTCGCCGCGGAAGCGCTGGGGGCCGACAACGTCCTGGCCCTGATCATGCCCTACAAGACGAGCGATCCCAAAAGCAAGAGCGACGCGCTTCAGGTCGTCCAGCAGCTGGGCATCCATCACCTCGAGATCGACATCAGTCCCCAGATCGATGCCTACTTCGCGCGGTTTCCGGACGCCGACCAGAAGCGGCGCGGCAACAAGATGGCGCGCGAACGGATGACGATCCTCTATGACCAGTCGTGGGGATGGCGGGCGCTCGTCATCGGGACCAGCAACAAGACCGAGCTCCTGCTGGGCTACGGAACCATCTACGGGGACATGGCGAGTGCGATCAACCCGGTGGGCGACCTCTACAAGACCCAGCTCTGGCAGCTCGCCGACGCCGTCGGCGTCCCGACGTCCATCGTGCAGAAGGCGCCCTCGGCGGACCTCTGGGCGGGCCAGTCCGATGAGACCGAGCTCGGCTTCCAGTACCGGATGATCGACCAACTGCTCTACTACCTCGTCGATCGGCGTTACTCGGTCGAGGAGCTGAAGCGGCTCGGTTTCGACGAGGCGTTCATCGTGGACATCGTCCGCCGTGTGCGCGACAACCAGTACAAGCGGCGCCTGCCGGTCATCGCCAAGCTGTCCTCGCGCACGATCGACCGCGACTTCCGTTATCCGCGCGATTGGGGACATTGATGTCAGCCGGCGGTTAGGGTGGGGACGCTCTACCTGGTCGCCACGCCCATCGGCAACCTCGACGACATCACCCTGCGGGCGCTGCACATCCTGGAGTCGGTGCCGCTGATCGCCGCGGAGGACACGCGCCACACGATGAAACTGCTGACCCACTTCGGCCTGCGTCGGCAGCTGATCAGCCTGCACGCGAAGAACGAAGCGCGCCAGCTGCAAACCATTGTCGCTCGCCTCGAGCAGCACGACATCGCGCTGGTCTCGGACGCGGGCACGCCCGCGCTTTCCGACCCGGGAGTGCGGCTGGTCAGCGCCGCCGTCGCCGCCGGTCACCCGGTCATGCCGATCCCGGGTCCCTCGGCGGTGCTGGCCGCCCTGGTGAGCTCTGGCCTGCCCACCAACCAGTTCACCTTCCTCGGTTTTCTGCCGCGCAAACGCGGGGAGCTGGAGCGGCTGATCCGCGAGACCGCGCAGGCCAAGCGAAGCTTCGTCTTCTTCGAATCCCCGCATCGGATCGTGAAGACATTGGATATAATGGCGTCCGCCCTCGGCCCCCGCTCGCTGGTGGTGGCGCGGGAGATCACCAAGCTCCACGAAGAGTTCTTACGTGGAACGCCGGCGACACTCCTGGAGCACTTCGCGAAATCTCCACCCCGAGGCGAGCTGACGGTCGTGGTAGCCGGCAGCGACTGGAAGGCTCCAGATGAGTAAGTTCTACGTCACCACGGCGATCGTTTACCCGAATGCCGCGCCCCATCTCGGGTTCATTTATGAGCTGGTGGGCGCCGATGTCCTGGCCCGCTATCACCGGCTGGTCGGGGATGAGACGTTCTTTCTCACCGGCACCGACGAGCACTCACAAAACGTGCGACGTAAGGCGGAAGAGGAAGGCGTGTCGACTGCGGAATTCACCGCTCGGATGGCGCAGCTCTACCGCGACATCGAAGCGCGCTTTGGTATCTCTTACAACCGGTTCATTCGGACCGAGGATCCCGACCACGTGCAGGGCGTGCAGGCCTTCATCACGAAGATGCAGGCAAAGGGCGACATTTACAAAGGCGCCTACGAGGGTTGGTATTGCGTCTCCTGCGAGGCCTTCAAGCAGGACGCGGACCTCAAGGACGGGTACTGCCTGATCCACCCCACGCTAAAGGCGCAATGGCTGACGGAGGAGAATTACTTCTTCAAGCTGTCGAGCTACCAGGACCGGCTCCAGCAGCACATCGACAAGCACCCCGATTTCATTCAACCGGAGACGCGTCGCAACGAAGTCCTCGGGTGGCTCCGGTCCGGTCTGCAGGACTTCAGCATCTCGCGCTCGACCATCAAATGGGGCATTCCCTTTCCCGGTGACGACAAGCACGTCGTCTACGTCTGGGGCGACGCGTTGGTGAACTACGCCACCGGTGTCGGCTACGGGACCGACGAGGCGATGTTCAAGCGCTGGTGGCCGGCCGACCTCCACGTGATCGGAAAGGACATCACGCGTTTCCACTGTTTGTACTGGCCGGCCATGTTGCTCTCGGCCGGCGTGGCGGTGCCGAAACGGGTTTACGCGCATGGGTTTCTCACCGTGCGCGGCGAGAAGATGAGCAAGAGCGCGGGCAACTACATCGATCCGCTGGAAGCCGCCGAGCGCTTCGGCGCCGAAGCGGTGCGATACCTGCTGCTGCGCGAGCTGCCTTTCGACCGGGACGGCGAGATCAGCTGGGAGACGATGACCGATCGATTCAACGCCGACCTCGCCAATGACCTGGGGAACTTCGTCTATCGAACGCTCTCCATGCTGCAGCGCTATTTCGACGGCAAGGTGCCTGCTCCCGACGCGGACGCCACCGCACTGGACAAGCAGCTCCAGACGGCGTTCGAGCGGGCCGTCCGCGGGCAGGACAAGCACATGAAGGCGCTCGACTTCACGAGCGCCCTCGACCTCATCTGGGAGGCGGTCAACCGCGGCAATAAGTACATCGAGGAAAGCGCCCCCTGGGTACTCGCTAAACAGTCGGATCAGCGCAAGCGGCTCCAGACCGTGATGTACAACCTGGTCGAAGCGATCCGGGTGACGTCGTACCTGATCTCCCCGTTCCTGCCGGAGACGGCCGCCAAGGTCGCGACGCAGATCAAGGCGGACTTGAAAGCGCCCTCGGCCACGGCACGGGAGTGGGGCAGACTGGCGCCGCGGACCCAGACCGTGCTCGGCGGCGTCCTCTTTCCGCGGATCGAGAAGCCGGAGCCGGTCGCCTGATCGATTCGCACGCCCATCTCCTGCACCTGCGCGAGGGCCTCACGCCGGAGCAGGCGCTGGAGGAGGCGCGGGCGGTCGGCGTGGAGGCCGTGGTCAACATCGGCGACGATGCCACCGACAACCGGCCGGGCGTGGAGCTGGCAGAGCGTATCCCGGGGCTTGCCACAACCATCGGCCGGCATCCCCACTCGGCCGGTGATCCGATCGACGCCGCCGAGCGCCGCGAGCTGCGCCAGCTGGCCGGTCATCCTAGCGTGGTCGCGGTGGGGGAAATCGGCCTCGACTATCACTTCACGGACTACCATCGCGTCGCCGCCCGGGAGCAACAGCAGGTCTTTCGCCAGATGCTCGGCCTGGCGCTGGAGGTGGCCAAGCCGGTGGTGTTGCACACCCGCGATGCCTTTCCCGACCTGCTCGCCATCCTCGACGAGTTCCCCGGGGTCAACGGTGTCTTTCACTGCTTCAGCGGCAACGCGGCATTCGCCGCCGAGGCATTGGCCCGAGGTTTCTACATCTCGTTCGCCGGGACCGTGACCTATCCCACGGCGCACGGGGTGGTCGGGGCCGCCAGTATCATCCCGCTGGACCACATGCTGGTGGAAACTGACTCGCCTTTTCTTCCGCCGCAGAGCCGGCGCGGGCAGCCCAATGCCCCACGCTACCTCGCCGAAACCGTGGAGCGGCTCGCGCGGCTCCGCGGCGCGAGCGCGACGGAGATCGGCGACGCGACCGGCCGGAACGCCATCGACCTCTTTCGGTTGAACCACGCCGGCTAGCAAACGCCCCCTCGACCTGGCCGATTCCTCGGTGATCCGGGGGGTGGCGCGACGCTTCGGGGTGCGCTACCAGCGGCGTTGGGGCCAGAACTTCCTCGCCGACCGCCGGCAACTGGAGCGAATCGTCGAAGCCCTCGAGCTCGCGCCGACGGACCGCATCGTCGAAGTCGGTCCGGGTCTCGGCGCGCTGACGGTCGAGCTGGCCAGCCGCGCCCGTGCCGTGGCGGGCGTCGAAATCGACCCCGCCTGCGTCAAGGCGTTGGGCCTGACCCTCCGGGATCGCTCCAACGTTCGCATCGTCGAGGCCAACATTCTGCGCACGGCGGTCAGTGAGCTGTTGCCACCGCCCTATCGGGTCGCCGGCAACATTCCGTACAACCTGACGGGCGCGCTCTTCGTCCACCTGCTCGAGCAGCCGCAGCCACCGGTTCGCATCGATCTCCTGGTGCAGAAAGAGGTGGCTGAGCGCCTCGTGGCCCCACCGGGTGATTGGAGTCTGGCCACGCTGGGTGTTCGCGTCTACGGCCGGCCAGAGCTGACGCTCCGTGTGCCGCGGGGCGCCTTCCTGCCGGTGCCCCGGGTCGATTCCGCCCTGGTGCGCATCAGGCCCGATGCGCAGCCGGCGCTTCCACGCGCCGACTTACCAGCTTTCTTCGAATTCGTGACACCCTTCTTTCAGGCTCGTCGCAAACAGCTCACGTTTGTCCTGAGTCGACGGCGGGGCGGCGGCGCCACGGAGGCTCGTGCCCGGCTGAGCGTTATAGGCATCGACCCGGCGCGGCGTGCCGAGACCCTGATGCTGGAAGAATGGCGGCGACTTTTTGAGAATGAGCGTAAACGATGACAACTAGTTACGATTTAGGCGCCTTGAAGCAGCCAGACGAGGTCGGCGCGGGCCGTGACCCGCGCGACATCATCCTTCCTCAGCCTGGCTTCAAGACCGTGCTCGCCAATCGCGACTTCCGCTTGATCTGGTCGGCCCAGGTCGCCTCACAGCTGGCCGACAAGTTCTTGATGTTCGCGCTGCTGATCCTCACCTACAGCATCAGCCGCGCCAGTACCCACGGCGCCGCCCTCTTTCTCGCGTACACGTTCCCCTCCGTCTTCCTCAGTCCACTCGCCGGGGTGTACGCCGACCGGCACGACAAGAAGCGATTGATGTTCTCCACCAACGCTATCCGCGGCGGCCTGATCCTGCTGATC
The DNA here is from genome assembly GCA_005889395.1 of Chloroflexota bacterium. GTDB lineage: Bacteria > Chloroflexota > Dormibacteria > CF-121 > CF-121 > CF-13. Next base: position 7,743 of record VBFX01000105.1, on the reverse strand, counting down.
CCGCTCAGCCAGCTCGTTCCCTATTTCGAGCATGTCACCTGGCATCTGTTCCTCATCATCTTTCTCTTCGCCGCGGTCGGCCAGATCTTCGCCCCCGCCGAGGCGGCGGCCATCCCCTTCATCGTGGGAACCGAGGAGCTGATGACCGCCACCTCGATGTTCACGAGCACAGTGATCGTCACACTGCTCGTCGCGGTGCCGCTCTCGACCCTGGCCGTGCGCTTCCTCGGGACCGACTCGCCCTACTGGATCGCCGCCGCCCTCTTCCTGCTGGCAGCCTGGCTGATTTACGCCGTCAGGACGGATCTGCACGCCCGCACCCACGAGACCGTCGCCGAGAAGACCGACATCCTCTACGAGCTGCGCGAAGGCATCGCTTACATCGCGGCGCGGCCGCTGGTGCGCTTCGCTGTCGTGCAGTTGAGCCTGACGATCGCGGTGATCTTCTCGATCTTCGTGCTGGCGCCCAGCTACATGAGCACCGTTCTGCGCTTGCAGGTCACCGACGTCTACCTGTTCCTGGCGCCGGCCGTAATCGGCATGCTGGCCGCCGCCTTTTACCTCGGGCAGTACGGCCGCCACTTCCGCCGCAGCCGGCTCTTGATCGGCGGACTCGTCTCGGCCGGCGTCACGCTGATGGTGATGGCCTCGGTGCCTTACCTCCTGGAACAGCTCAACGCCGGCTGGCTGCTCGTCTCCTTTCCGGTGGTGTTCGGCTTCATCGGGGGCCTGGAGTTCGGCATGCTTTTCATCCCGGCCTTCACGGTGTTGCAAGAGAAGACGGAGGCGGAGCTGCGCGGTCGCATCTTCGGCGCCATGTTCACCGTGGTCAACGCGGCGGTCGCCATCCCTATCCTCTTGGCGGGCGGCCTCGCCGACCTGTTCGGCGTGACGTGGGTCATCTTCGGTATGGGCTGCCTGCTGGCGGCGAGTGGCGTGATCTCCGCGGTGGCTGGGCGTCGCAGCCCGTTGGTTCCACCAACGCTCTCGACAAACGGGAAGGCGCCGGTATAATCCCCCCGGTACGAGGGCGCATAGCTCAGTTGGTACGAGCGCTTCCATGACAAGGAAGAGGTCACAGGTTCGACTCCTGTTGCGCCCACCAAAACCGGATCGGATCCTCAGCCGGAACGCCCGAGGAGGAACTTGATTGGCCAACTCAAACATGATTCGAATCGAGCGCACGTATCCCATATCAGCCGAGGAGGTGTGGCGCCTGTGGACCACCAGCGATGGGATCGAGTCGTGGTGGGCACCGGACGGCTTCAAGGTCGAGGTCCGCAAGCTCGAGCTGCGACCTGGCGGTGAACTGGTCTACGCCATGACGGCGATCGGCCCCGAGCAGGTCGAGTTCATGAAAGGGGCGGGGATGCCGCTGACGACGGAGGCGCACAAAACCTTCACGGAGGTGCTGCCAGCAAAGCGCATTGCCTACCGGTCGCTGATCGACTTCGTTCCGGGTGTCGACGCCTACCAGGAGCTCACCGTCGTGGACCTGACTCCGAGCGGCGACAGCGTTCGGGTCGTCATGACGATGGAACCACTGCATGACGAGGTATGGACCCAGCGGCTGGTGATGGGCCGTGAAAACGAGCTCGACAACCTGGCAAAGCTCATCGACCGCAAACACGCCAGGGCGAAGCGACCGTAACCCCAGGCGGGCCGCGGTGACAGTCCGGGCGCCGGCGAGCGTTATACCGGCATGGCGTCCCGGGCGACCCGCTTTCGGCGCTGGCTGGCGCAGCTGCTCGACTACGTCCTCTTGCACGGCACCCGGCTGCCATAAAGCGGCTACCGTCTAGGCATGGCGGTCGAAGCCGAGTTGCTCTCGCTGGCGGATGTCCGAGCCGCCGCCGACCGGATTCGTCCCCATATCGTCGCGACGCCGACGATCTCGGGTGAGGCAGTCGCCGGCACGGGCGTCTGGCTGAAGGCCGAGAACCTCCAGCGGACCGGCTCCTTCAAGCTACGCGGTGCCGTCAACGCCGTCCTTCAGCTCAGCGTCGAGCAGCGTCGGCGCGGCGTCATCACGCTCTCGGCGGGCAACCACGGGCTGGCGCTGGCCTACGCGGCGCAAATCATTGGGATCCCCTGCCTCGTGGTCGTCCGGGAGGACGCGCCGCTGAGCAAGCTCGAGGCGATCCGCCGCCTCGGGGCGGAGATCGTGCTGACGCCGATCGCCCGCTGGCAGGAACGACTCGAGGCCGAGCAGCGCGAGCGCAACCTTCACCTCGTGCACCCCTTTGACGATCCGGCCGTTGCCGCCGGCCAGGGCACGGTGGGTCTCGAGATCCTCGAGGTGGTGCCTGACGTTCGCAGCGTCGTGGTGCCGGTGGGTGGGGGTGGGCTGATCTCGGGCATCGCGGTCGCGGTGAAGCAGCAGCGCCCTGACGTGCGGATCATCGGCGTCGAGCCCGAGCAGGCCCCGGGTGTGACCGAGAGCCTTGCCGCCGGGCACCCGGTCGCGCCATCCCGCCTCGATACCGTTGCCGACGGCCTGGCGGCGCCGTACACGCGGCCGCTCACGCTTGGACTGATCCGGCGCTACGTGGACGAGATGCGGACGATCAGCGATGCGGTGATCATCGAGGCGCTGACCGCGATCGTGCTGCGGGGCAAGCTCGTCGTGGAGCCCGCGGGCTCCGCCGCTATGGCCGCGCTGCTGGCCGATCCCGCGATCGAGCGCCCGGCCGTGGTCGTGCTCAGCGGGGGCAACCTCGACGGCCAGCGGCTGGGCGCCTGGCTGGGGAAGTAAAAAATCCCCGGGGCCGAACCCGGGGATTTGAGCGAAGGGCGGTTCCACTCGGTTACCGCGGGCCGGGGTCAATCGCCTACGATCCACGGCAGGCGCGCGCCTATCGAGAGTTGTTCGCTGAGAGCGGCTACCAGGCGCAGACCGCGCTTCCCGACCAGGACGTGCAGCAATTGTGCGAACGCTTGACGCCCGCCGCCGTCCTGATCGACATGGGCATCTGGGAGGCAGACACGGCCTACGTCTTCGGCGTGCTCAATGGGGCCCTGCGCTTCGAGCGACCGGTGACGATCGCCCTCTGCATCCTTCCTCACCAGGTCCGGCGGGCCAGGAAGTTCGGTGCCGACGGCCTCTGGGTCCGCGGGGTCGACGACGCGGCCGCGCTCCCGCGGCTCACCGGCGACCTGCTTCAGCAGCGCCGCGAGGGGAAGCTCAAGCCGCGGGTTCCCTCGACACCGCTCTAGCCCGCGCACTAGACCCAGGCGACAAGGGCTACTGTTTTCTTTACACGTCCTCGTCTTTCAGTTGATCAGCGGTCGGCCTTATCCCCAGCTATTCCTCTCGCCGACGTCTTGATGTGGATAAGCACGGCGGATGCTTGACACGCAACAAAGGGCGCGCATAATCAATAACGCGCCAGGGAGACCGGTCTCGGCAGGGACCGCAGTAGAAGATGGAGGGAAACGTTTGGTGATCGCTCACGGTTTGAAGCAAACTGCCTCGCTCAAGATCTGCGCCCGTCCGGGATGCGAAGCCTCCGTCAAGAAGACGACGGCCAAGTACTGCAGCATCCATTGCTGCGCAATCGACCCGAGCCGAAAAGAGCGCCTTCGCCGTCAGGCCCGTCGCGCGCCGATTATTCCCCTGGCGCATCAACTCCCTCTCATGTTTCAGGTCCATCGGGACATCGAGGCGTCGCTCGACGACCGAACCTTTGGCCGGGAAGACATCCCGGCCGGTCTGCTACGGCTGCGGGCGGTCTAACCTAGTCCCTTCCGTTCCAACTCGCTCCGTATAATCGGCTGCACCCGTGAAGGGTGAACCATGAGCGACGACCTGGAAACCCTCCGCCATTCGACCGCGCACGTGATGGCGGCGGCCGTGCTGGACCTTTTTCCGGGCACCGTGATCGGCATCGGCCCCGCGACCGACGAAGGCTTCTACTACGACTTCGCCTTCAAGGAGCGACTGCAGCCCGAGGCGCTGCCGCGGATCGAGGCGAAGATGCGCGAGATCATCAAGCAGGCACCCCCGTTCGTGAAGGAGGAGATTCCCCGCGGCGATGCGGTCGCCCTCTTCGAGCGGTTGCACCAGCCGCTGAAGGTGGAGTTGATCGCCGACAAGGTCACCGACGCCACCGCGCGCGTCTACCGGACCGGCGACTTCGTCGACCTCTGCCTCGGTCCGCACGTCGCCAGCGCCGGCCAGCTCGGCGCCTTTCGCCTGCTCACCATCGCCGGCGCCTACTGGAAGGGCAGCGAGAAGAACCAGCAGCTCACCCGCATCTACGGGACGGCGTTCCCGACGGAGGCGGAGCTCGAGAGCCACCTAAAGATGCTCGAGGACGCCGCCAAGCGCGACCACCGCAAACTGGGAAAGGATCTCGATCTATTCGTGGTCGACGAGATGGTCGGTCGGGGCCTGCCCCTGTTGACCCCCAAGGGCACGGCGGTCCGGCGCCAGATGGAGGAGTTCATTCTGCGGCTGGAACAGCGGCAAGGCTACCAGCACGTCAAGACGCCCGATATCGCGCGGCTCGAGATCTACAAGATCAGCGGGCATTTCGAGCGCTACCGGGAGTCGATGTACCCGCCATCGGAGATTGAGGACGAAGAGTGGCAGCTGCGGCCGATGAACTGTCCCCATCACATTCGGGTGTTTGCGCGAAGGGCCTACAGCTTCCGGGACCTGCCGGTGCGCCTCGCGGAACTCGGCACCGTGTACCGCTACGAAAAGTCGGGCGAGGTCTCCGGCCTGATCCGGGTGCGGGCCTTCACGATCAACGATGCCCACATCTTCTGCCGACCGGATCAGCTCAACGAGGAGTTCGAGCGGGTGATCCAGCTGATCTTGCAAGTGTATCGGGCCTTCGGCATCAGGGACTTTCATTTCCGGCTCTCCCTCCGCGATGACGTCAGCAATAAATGGATGGGGGACCCGGCGGTATGGCAGCGCGCCCAGGACGCCGCTCGCGAGGCGCTGCGCGCTTCCGGTCATCCATTTGTCGAGGCGCCGGGCGAAGCCGCCTTCTACGGACCCAAACTCGACGTCCAGATCAAGGACGCGATCGGCCGCGAATTCACGCTCTCGACCAATCAGATCGACTTCCTGATGCCGGAGCGCTTCGGCCTCGAGTACGTGACTTCCGAGCAATCCATGGCACGACCCGTGATGATTCATCGGGCGCCCATCGGCTCGATGGAGCGCTTCATGGCCTACTTGATCGAGACCTACGCGGGGGCGTTCCCGGTCTGGCTCGCGCCAGTCCAGCTCGTCTTCATCCCGATCGCCGACCGGCACCTCGAGGCCGTCGGCCGGCTCGCCGATCGCTTTCGGCAGGCAGATCTGCGGGTCGAGGTGGACGGCCGTAGCGAACGCATGCAGGCAAAGATCCGCGACGCGCAGCTCCAGAAGGTGCCCTACATGGCTGTCGTCGGCGACAAGGAACTCGAAGCTGGCACCCTCAATATTCGGCGGCGGGAAGGCGGCGACCAGGAGTCGGTCCGGACGGATGAGTTCCTCGCGCGGCTCGAACGCGAAGCGCAACTTCCGCTGGAGTGATATACTCGCGCCTGCCAAGAGAGGCTGTCCGAACTCTCACCTCCAGGCCGGCGCCGAAGAGGTCAAGCGGACGAAGATAGCCTCAGGGCTATCTTTTTTATTTTCGAAGGAGGCTTGATCCACGGCATTTAGGGAACTTCGGATCAACGACCAGATCCGCGCCGCCGAAGTCCGCGTCATCGACGATCGGAACGAACAGTTGGGTGTGCTGCCCATCGACCGCGCCAAGGCACTGGCGATCGAGCGGGAGATGGACCTCGTGGAGGTGGCCCCCCAGGCGCAGCCACCGGTGGCTCGGATCATGGATTACGGCAAATTCAAATTCGAGAGCATCAAGAAAGAGAAAGATGGACGCCGCAAGCACAACGTCATCAAGGTCAAAGAAATGAAACTCCGTCCCAAGATCGGCGAGCATGACTTCCAGACGAAGTTCCACGCCGTCAAGTCGTTCCTGGAAGAAGGCGATAAGGTCAAGCTCACCATCATGTTCCGCGGTCGCGAGATGGTGCACCAGGACATCGGCAAGCGGTTGCTGGAGCGGATGGCGCTCGAACTGAAGCCGATCAGCACCGTGGAGCGGATGCCGTTGCTGGAAGGCCGGAACATGATCATGATCCTGGCACCGGCCGGCGCGGCGGCGGCCGCCGCGCAGGCTCCGCCTCCGCCTCCGGCCCAGGCACGGAAGAATTAAAGGAGCGATCGATGCCTAAGCTTCGCACCCATCGCGCGTCGGCCAAGCGGTTCCGCATGACCAAGACCGGCAAGATCGTGCGCCCGCACGCGCAAAAGAGCCACCTGCTGGGCCACAAGAGCCCGCGCCGCAAGCGGCAGTACAGCAAGCTGCTCGTGCTGACCGGTAAGGATGCCAGGCGTCTGCGCCGGGCGGCCCCCTATATGAAGGACCAGACCTGAGATGCCACGCGTCAAGCGCAGCGTCCCGGCCCGCCGGCGACATAAGAAGATCCTGAACCTCGCCAAGGGTTTCCGGATGACCCATCGGACGCTCTTCCGGCCCGCCAACGAAGCGGTCATGCACGCGCTCGAGTACGCGTACCGCGACCGGCGGGCGCGCAAGCGCGACATGCGCAAGCTGTGGATCGCCAGGATCAACGCAGCCTCTCGCAGCCAGGGCATGCCCTACAACCAGTTCATGCACGGCCTCAAAGTGGCCGGCGTCAACATCAACCGGAAGATGCTCGCGGACCTGGCGGTGCGGGATGCGGAATCCTTCAGTGAACTGATCGCCGTCGCCAAGGGCGGCCCCAAGTCCTGAACTAGCGCAGAGCAGTTGAACGCCTCTTGCGCTCGGGTGCGCGGCGCGGCGGGACCGCGTCTGGAGGCTTGATGGACTCGACGGAACGTGTATTGACTGACCTCGACGATCTGGCCAAGCGAGCAGAAGTTCAAATCATGGCAGCCGCAGATCTGGCCGCCCTTGAAGAACTTCGCGTTCGCCTTCTCGGGAAGAAAGGCGAGGTTACGTCTTTGCTGCGAGGAGTTGGGCAACTGCCTCCCGAACAGCGGTCGAGCTCCGGCGCGAAAGCCAATCAGTTAAAGGAAAACATCAACGTCTGGCTGGGGATGAAGGCCGCTCAGTTGCAACTGAACCGTGAAGCGGCCCTGGGGGAGACCGAGTGGGTCGACATGACGTTCGTCCCGAACCCGGTCCGCCGCGGCCACCTGCATCCGCTCACCCTGATCCTGCGGGAGGTCAAGGCGATCTTCTCGAGGCTCGGCTACGAGGTCGCGCTTGGACCGCAGGTGGAGGACGAGTTCCACAATTTCGAGGCGCTCAACATCCCCCAGGCCCATCCCGCGCGCGACACGATGGACAGCTTCTACGTCGAGGCCGACGACCTCCTCCTGCGCACCCATACGTCGCCGGTGCAGATCCGGTTCATGCAAAGCCACCAGCCGCCGATCCGCATCATTGCCCCCGGCGCCGTCTACCGGCGCGATGCGACGGATCCCTCGCACGGTTCGCAGTTCTATCAGGTCGAGGGCCTGGTCGTCGACCACGATATTCGTCTTTCCGACTTGAAGGGCACCATCGAATATTTCGCCCGCTCGCTCTTCGGTCCGCAACGGCGCATTCGGATCGTGGGCGATCACTTCCCCTTCACCGAGCCCAGCATCGGAGCGGCCGTCTCCTGCGGTATCTGCGGTGGGAGCGGGTGCCGCAGCTGCAAGGGCGGCTGGCTCGAGATCCT
>VBFX01000203.1 GCA_005889395.1 Chloroflexota bacterium | reverse complement strand
GGACCGCGGACTCTTTTCGGTGAACCTGCTCGATGACGGCAAGAAGGTCGGCGAGCTGGACGAGGAGATGGTGTACGAGATGCGGCCTGGCGAGGTATTCGTGCTCGGCGCCACCAGCTGGCGGGTCGCCGACATCACACCATCGCAGGTCATGGTTACGCCCGCCCCCGGTGAGCCGGGCCGGATCGCCTTCTGGCACGGCGACGCGCTGGGGCGGCCAGTCGAGGTCGGCCGCGCCATGGGAGTGGCGATGCGCGAGCTGACGGCCATGGAGCCCGATGACGCCGTCGCGCAGCTCCAGGAGCGGTCGCGCTTCGACGACCGCGCCGCAGCGAATCTCCTCAGCTACCTCTCGGACCAGGTCAAGGCGACCGGCACGGTTCCGACCGACAGAACCATCTTGATCGAGCGCTTCCGAGATCAGTTGGGGGACTGGCGGCTGTCGGTGCTGACGCCATTCGGCGCACGCGTGCACGCGCCCTGGGCGCTCGCCGCGCGAGCGCGGATGCAGGAGCGGCTCGACCTCGAGGTGCAGATGATCTACACCGACGACGGCTTCGCGCTGCGGCTGCCCGAGGCAGACCGCGCGCCCGACATCGATGACCTGCTACTCGATCCTGAGGAAGTGCGTGAGCTGGTCACGTCGCAGTTGCACGGGTCGGCGCTCTTCGCCTCTCGATTCCGCGAGAACGCGGCGCGTGCGCTGTTGCTACCGAGGCGCCGTCCGGGCGAGCGTACCCCGCTCTGGCAGCAGCGCCAACGCAGTCACGACCTGCTGCAGGTCGCCAGCAAGCACGCCGAATTTCCCATCCTGATCGAGACCTACCGGGAATGCCTGAGCGACGTCTTCGACATGGACGGCCTGCGCGACCTGATGAGCGCCGTTCGTTCCCGGCAGATTCGGACGGTTGTGGTCGACACCGAGCGCGCCTCACCGTTCGCGTCGACGCTGGTCTTCGACTACATCGGGCAGTACATGTACGAGGGGGACGCGCCGCTGGCAGAACGGCGGGCACAAGCGCTGACGCTCGACAAGGAACTCCTGGCGGAACTCCTCGGCACCGAGGAACTACGAGAGCTGCTCGATCCCCGCGCGATCGAGGCGCTCGAGCTGGAGTTGCAGGGTCTGTTGAAGGAGCGGTGGCCGCGCGACGCCGATGAGGCCGCCGACCTGTTGCGACGGCTCGGCGATTTGACGACGGATGAAGCCGAAGCGCGTGGGATCCGTCGCGAATGGCTTGAGGAGCTGGAGCGGGAACGTCGCGCGGCCCGTGTGCGGATCGCCGATGAGCCGCGGTGGATCGCGGCGGAGGACGGCGCGCGCTACCGCGACGCCCTGGGCGTCACTCTGCCAGTCGGCCTGCCCGACGCGTTCCTGGAGCGAGTCGATGAGCCGCTCACCTCCCTCTTGGTCCGTTGGGCGCGCACGCACGTCCCGTTTTTTAGCGCCGATCCGGCGACGCGCTGGCGGCTGTCCGTACGCGAAGTCGAACAAGCCCTGCGGCGGCTTGCCGGCCGGGGCGACATCGTCGCTGGAGAGTTTCGCCCCGGCCAGGCCGGTCGGGAGTATTGCCACCCTGACGTGCTCAGGTCGCTGCGGCGGAAATCGCTCGCGGCTCTGCGACGGGAGATCGAGCCGGTGCCCGTCGAGGTCCTCGGCAGGTTCCTGCCGGCGTGGCATGACGTTGGCAGCAAGGCGAGTGGACTCGATCGGCTGGCCGAGATCGTCTTCCAGCTGCAGGGTTGCGCCATCCCCGCCTCGGTGCTCGAACGTGACGTACTCGCGGTGCGCATGCGCGACTACCGGCCACAGTTGCTCGATCAGCTCATCTCGATGGGCGAGGTGGTCTGGACCGGCCGCGGCTCGTTGGGCAGCTCCGACGGACGCGTCGCGCTCTACCTGCGGTCCGACGCGCCCCGGCTGGTTCGAGAACCGGAGGAGCGGCCCAACGGTGAGATCCACGAGCGCCTTCGCGAGCATTTGCAAGGCCGCGGCGCGTCGTTCTTCCGCGACCTCTATTACGCGACCGGCTCGGGCGACGAAGATGCGGTGCTGGACGCGCTCTGGGACATGGTGTGGGCGGGCGAGGTCACCAACGATACGTTCCTCCCGCTCCGGATGCTCGGGCCGCGATCGCGCCGCAATCCCCGCCGCCCTGTGATGCGACTCGGGCCGCCCGCGTCCGCCGGGCGCTGGTCGCTGGTTTCGGATCTGTTGCGGCCGATTGCGTCGGCCACGGAACATCTCCACGCCATCGCCGGAGCGCTCCTGCAGCGGTACGGCGTCCTGACCCGCGAGGCGGCGCTGGGGGAGAGTATCACCGGTGGGTTTGCCGCGCTCTATCCAGTACTGCGGGCGATGGAGGAAGCCGGCAAGATCCGGCGTGGCTACTTCATCGACGGCCTCGGTGGCCTGCAGTTCGCGCTTCCGGGCGCCGTTGACCGGCTTCGCGCCTCGCGCGATGAGGAGGCGACGGTGGTGGCGCTTGCCGCCACCGACCCCGCGAGCCCCTACGGGACGACCATCCCCTGGCCGGAGCACGAATCGCGGATGGCCCGCGCCGCCGGCGCCTACGTGGTGATCGACGGCGGCGAGCTGCGGCTCTACCTGGAGCGCGGCGGACGCTCGTTGCTGAGTGCCGGCGAGGTCCAGCCAGCGCACCTGCGCGCGCTCGCCGCGATCGCCGAAGCCGGGTTCGGGACCACGCCGAAAGGTGTGGTGCTCTGGCCCGAGCGCAGGCCCGTCCTTGCCTGAAGGGGACACGATCTGGCGCACCGCCGCCGCGCTGCGGCGGCGCATCGAGGGCAAGGTGGTCACTGACGCGCGGCCGGCGGCCATCGCCCGACTCAAAGGTCGACGCCTCGAAGTGGTCGAGCCCCATGGCAAGCATCTGCTGATGCGCTTCGAGGGCGGGATCGTGCTTCACTCGCATATGCGGATGACGGGCTCGTGGCACCTGTATCGGCCGGGGGAGCGCTGGCGCCAGCCGGGATGGCGCGCCACCGCGGTGCTGAGCTTTGACGACGTCCTGGCGGTTTGTTTCGCGGCGCCCGTGATGGAGGTGCTTCGCGACGCGCAGGCACCGATCGCCCAGCTGGGACCCGACATCCTGGTCGACCGATTCGATCTGGACGCGGTTATCCGCCGCGCCCGCCGCTCGGATGCGCCCACCCTCGGGGAGTTGCTGCTCGACCAGCGGGTCTGTGCCGGCATCGGCAACATCTATAAGTGCGAGGCGCTCTGGTCGCTCGGGCTGAATGCCTGGACGCCAACCGCAGACGTGGATGATGGCCGGCTTCGCCAGCTCTACCTGGCGGCGCGCGAGTTGATGCGTCGCAACCTCGTGACGCCGATCGCCCGCCAGCGCCACGCGGTCCATGGCCGTGGCGGACGACCCTGTCCACGCTGCGGAACGCCTATCAAGGTCCGCCCCCACGGGCAGCAGGGCCGCCTGACCTATTTCTGCCCGCGCTGCCAGGGGGGCGAACCGGCGACAAAGGCCCTTCCGACTCGGATGGGACGTTAAGTTGTGATCGATCAGAATCAGGCGCGGAAGTTCTGGAGTAGCTGGGTGCGCCGAGAGATCGGCGGCAGCGAGATGATCCAGGAGGCTGCGGTCAGCGCCGCCGTCAACGAGCTCCTTCTCGGACACGATAACCAGGCGGCCGCCGATGCCGCACGCAACACGGCCAGGCAGCTCAGCGGCGGCGTTCCAGCAGCGAGCGCCACGCGATCGACGTCGATGCCGGCGACGACACCAACCGTCAACCCTGGCAAGCCACTGTTTCGCCGGCCCTGGCCGTACGTCGCGGGCGCCGCCGGGATCGCGGTAGCCGCGATCATCGTCGTTCTCGCCACCCGGTCGGTTCACAATTTCGGGTGCCTGATCGGCCAGACGACGCTTGGCCACCGTACGACGACGCTACACAACGCATTTGTCGACGTGTACAACCGTGACTTCAAGGTCATCGATGCCTGCAGCTCGGTCGACTGCGAGAAGGCACCCAAGCTCGAGATCGCGGGCTCGCTCAAAACCTACAACGACGGCCTCAATGCAGTTTGCTGGCCAGATAAGTACAAGGCGCACGCGACTGCCCTGATGCAGGCCAACACCGCAATGGCCGACGCGTTTACAACCTGGGCGACGGCGGCCACGCCTGCGGAGGACCAGTCGCTGCAGATCGCCGCCAAGGAGCAGGACGACCGCCAGGGCGTGGCCGACGACATCCTCTCCATCGACCTCGGCGTACCCCTGCCGACCAACGCACCTTCCTAGTATTTGCCGTAGACAGGGATGGTGGCACCGGTAATCGCCAGCGCCGTATCGCTGCAGAGGTAGGCAATGACGGCGGCCATCTCCGCTGGAGCGACCGCTTTCTGCATCAGCTTCTCGGGCAGCACCTGCCGGTTCACCGCCGTGTCGATGATGGCGGGAACAATCACGTTCACGCGTACACCCGACGCCTTGAGCTCGGCCGCCAGCACCTCGGTCAGCTTGATCACGCCGGCTTTGGCGACGGCGTAGGCCGCGGCGCCCGGCTCGGCCTCCAGTGCGGAGCGCGAGGAGACGTTGACAATGCAACCCCCACCCAGCCCTCCCCCAGAGGGGGAGGGAACGGTTAGCATGCGGCGGGCCGCGGCGCGACAGGACCACCAGGCTGTGCCGAGATTCAGGTCCATCATGAAGGTGAAGTCGTCTGGCGTGGAGTCGGCGACTTTCCCGGCTCGATAGCCGCCAGTCGCGTTCACCACCCATCGTGGCGTCCCCGCCCGGTCGATCCGCTCCCAGAGATCGTCGACCGCGAGGCGCGAGGTGAGGTCCGCCGTATCGCCGGTGACGCCCCCACCCTGCCCTCCCCCGGAGGGGGAGGGAGAAAGAGGATATTTCGAGGCGAGCTGCGAGACTTCGGCGCGTGAACGCGCGACGGCAATGACCCGGTCTCCCCGGCTGGCGAAGGCGTCGACGATGGCGCTCCCCAAACCGCCCGTCGCGCCCATGATCACCGCGAGGTCAGCCATGTTCAGTGCTCCAGCTGATAGCGCAGGAACAGGTGGGATTCGTGGCGGTGGACGCTGAGGAGCCGGCTTCGCTTGGGGGTCCGACCGAAATCGACGCCCCGGATCATCCCGAAGGATTGATCGCTCTGGCCTTCGAGGACAGGCGAGACTGTCAGGAACAGCTCGTCGACACGATCACGGCTCACGAGCTCCCCAAAGAGCTGGGGTCCCCCTTCGGAAAGGATGGTGCGATAGCCGTCAGCCCGCATCGCCTCGAAGATGTCCTCGACATCGATCGAGTCGCTGTCGGAAACGGCACGCACCTCAGTGGCCTTTGGCAGCACCGCGCGGAGCCTTTTGGCTGGCGCGGCGGTCGTGAGCACCAGCGCCCCCGCTTCGAGCGCGGGTTCGGACGGATCCAACGCGTCGCTGCCGCAGACGATCACGAGCCGCGGCGTCTTCTCTCGCTTGAGGGCCTGGCGCAGGTCGGCGTACGCCTTGGCCGCTGCCGGAAAGATGTAATCAGGCGTCCACAACGCTTTGCCACCTTCGGCGCGAACCGTGCCGGCGCCCACCAGCACTGCGTCGGCGAAGGCGCGCAGCAGTCCCATCACGAAACGGTCGGCCTCATTGCGTCCGCTGATGATGCCGCCAGACGGGGCGGTGCCAGCTTCGAGCGCCACGATCCCATCGATGGAACTGACGAAGTTCGCATACACATGACCTTCCGGGATCGCCAACCCGCCGTCATATAGCTCGGCCAGTTGAGGCGGCAGCGCGTGAAAGAGGAGACCCGCCGCCTCGAACAGACGGCTGAGCGGCTTCAGGAAAAATGCCCGTTGGCGCGTGACCGCGCGATGTTCAAGAACTCCTCACGAAGCTCGATGTTTGACTCGTAGTTCCCACGCCAGAAGGTCGTTCTGGTTGTCGATTCCGATTCGCGGACGCCGCGCATCTGTGTGCAGAGATGGACCGCCTCGAGGTAAACGGCGACGCCGTGAGCCTGGAGGATGCGGGAGAGGGCCTCGGTGATCTCTCGCCCCATCCGCTCCTG
>VBFX01000067.1 GCA_005889395.1 Chloroflexota bacterium | reverse complement strand
GGCCTTCCGCGTGCAGGACGGCGAAGACCTGACCACCATCCCCCTCGAAGACGGCGACCATCCGCTGTTCGACACCTGGGTGCCGGACTCGGTGGGTGGTACCGGACGAGCCTGGACGTGGCCGCAGGCCAGGGAGGTCGCGCGCAAATATCCGGTCGTGGTGTCGGGCGGGTTGACACCCGATAACGTCGATGGCGCCGTGCGCGAGCTCCATCCCTGGGCGGTCGATGTCTGCAGCGGTGTCGAGGCCGAGCCCGGCCGCAAGGATCACACGAAATTGCGCGCCTTTGTCGAGGCGGTTCGCCGGGTTGATCGGGAATGAAGGAAACGATGCAGGGCCGCTACGGGAAATACGGTGGGCAGTACATCCCGGAGACGCTGATGGCCGCCGTCGACGAGCTGGCGGCGGCGTTCGAGGCCGCGCTCAAGGACGACGGCTTTCGGCACGAGGTGGAGTATCTCTCGCGGACCTTCAGTGGCCGGCCGACACCTGTGTACCGCGCCGACCGGCTCACGGAGCAGGCGGGTGGCGCCGAGATCTGGTTCAAACGCGAGGATCTCTGCCACACGGGGGCGCACAAGATCAACAATGCGCTGGGGCAGGTGCTGCTCGCCCGCCGCATGGGCAAGCGCCGCATCATCGCCGAGACGGGCGCCGGCCAGCACGGTGTCGCGGTCGCCACCGTCTGCGCCAAGTTCGGCCTCCCATGTGAGGTCTACATGGGCGTCGACGACATGGCGCGCCAGGCGACCAACGTGTACAAGATGCGCTTGCTCGGCGCCACGGTCACGCCGGTCGAGAGTGGCAGCAAGACCCTCAAGGACGCGACCAACGAGGCGATCCGCGACTGGGTGACGAACGTTCGCACCACGCACTACGTGATCGGATCGGCGGTCGGGCCGCATCCCTACCCCTTGATGGTGCGCGAGTTTCAGTCGGTGATCGGCCACGAGGCCCGGGCGCAGATGCTCACCGAAACCGGCCGGCTGCCGGCGGTGGTGGTGGCCTGTGTGGGCGGCGGCAGCAATGCCATCGGCATTTTCGCGCCGTTCTACAACGACCCCGTCCGGCTGGTCGGGGTTGAGGCGGCTGGACGTGGGCTCGACAGCGGGGCGCACGCGGCGTCTATCGTCGGCGGGCGTCCCGGCGTGCTGCACGGCTCGTTCAGCTACCTGCTGCAGGACGAGGACGGCCAGGTGATGGCCACGCACTCCATCTCAGCGGGCCTCGACTATCCGGGGGTCGGCCCGGAGCACGCCTTCCTCCACGACCAGCATCGCGCCGAGTACGTGAGCGTCACCGACGAGCAGGCGCTCGCGGCTTTCCATCAGACGTCGCGGTTGGAGGGCATCATCCCGGCCCTGGAGAGCTCGCACGCGATTGCGTACGCCATGCCGCTGTCCGCTGAACTCGCGGCTGCGGATCTCGTGCTCGTGAACCTGTCTGGTCGGGGCGACAAGGACCTCGATATCGTGCGCGGCGCGAGCGGCGGGTGAGCCGGATCGCCGCGACCTTCGCTCGGCTGGCTGCGCAGCGGCGCCTGGCCTTGATCGCCTATCTCACGGTCGGCTATCCACGGCTCGACATGACACCGTCCCTGGTCGAGGCTGCCGCCGATTCCGGCGCCGATGCGATCGAGCTCGGCATTCCGTTTTCTGACCCGCTCGCCGACGGTCGCACCATCCAGATCGCGTCGCAGCAGGCCTTGAAGGGTGGCATGACGGTCGCGCGGGCGCTCGAGGCGGCAAGCGCCGCGCGCAAGAAGAGCGAGGTGCCGCTGCTTTTCATGACCTACCTCAACCCGATCCTGGCCTTCGGCCTCGAACGCTTTTGTCGGGCGGCCTCCGAGGCGGGCGTCGACGGATTGATCGTGCCTGACCTTCCACCCGTGGAGTCGGCGGACCTGCGCCGCGCGGCCGACGCCTCGCAGATCGACCTTGTGTTCTTCGTGGCGCCGACCAGCAGCGAGGCCGGCATCGCCGCCGCCTGCCGGGCCGCGACCGGGTTTATCTACTGCATCGCCGTCACCGGCGTGACGGGCGCGCGCGCAGAGCTGGATCCGGCCCTGTTACCGCTGATCGAGACGGCGCGGCGGCATACCAGCTTGCCGATCGTGGTCGGTTTCGGCATCTCGCGAGTCGAACATCTCAGGGCACTGGAGGGGAAGGCTGACGGAGTCATCGTGGCCAGCGCGCTGCTCGACGCCATTGCGCGCGCGCCGGAGGACCCCCAGACGCAGGTTCGCCGCTTCCTGAGCGACTTGCGCCAGCAGCCCACCGGTTAGCCAGGCGTCGCAAGCCCCTTCCCCGACCGGCGTCACACCGTCGGGAGATGGCCAGGGCCGACAATGCTCCCTCGATCGAGGGGGACGCCGAAGAACGCCGGTTGATCGATCGCAGCGCGGCGGGCGACCAGGAGGCCTTCCGTCAGCTCGTGATCCGTCATCACCGGCTGGTGATCAACGTTGCCTACCGGGCTCTTGGCGAACTCAGCCTGGCGGAGGACGTCGCGCAGGAGGTCTTCCTCAAGGTCTACAAGGCGCTTCCTGGCTACCGCCACGAGAAGCCGTTCAAGCACTGGCTGCACCGGGTGGCGGCCAACGCCGTCACCGACGCCCTGCGCCGCCGCCGCCCGATGGTGTCGCTGGACGGCATGGAGCAGCCGCCGGCCAGCCGCGAATCGGACCCCATGGACGTGGCCACCCGGCATGACCTGCAGAAAGCGGTCCGTCAAGCAATCGCGAGCCTGCCGTCACACTACCGTGACA
>VBFX01000066.1 GCA_005889395.1 Chloroflexota bacterium | reverse complement strand
CGACGCCTATCTCGGAGCCTGACGATGGCAGCGCTACTGGAGCTGCAGGAGGTGACCGCCGGCTACGGCGGCGGCGACATCCTGCACGAACTCGATCTGAAGGTCGAGGAGGGTGGCGTCACCTGCATCGTGGGCCCCAACGGCGCCGGCAAATCGACGGTCCTGCGCGTCGTCAGCGGCCTGCTGCGTCCGCGGCTGGGCACGATTCGATTTCGCGGTGGATCCATCGCGGGACTTAGCCCGAGGGCCATCCTGCAGCGCGGCATCGTGCAGGTGCCCCAGGAGCGAAGCCTGTTCGCGACCATGACGGTCTGGGAAAACGTGCGGATGGGCGCCTACACGGTTCACGATGGCGCTCTCATCGAGCGCCGGTTGCAACAGGTCTGCGACACCTTCTCGATCGTTCGCGACCGTCGGTACGAGCCGGCGGCTTCACTCTCGGGTGGACAGCAAAAGATCGTTGAGTTCGCCCGGGCCCTGATGCTGGACCCGGCGCTGGTGATCCTCGATGAGCCCTCGATGGGCCTCGATCCCAAGACTCGCACGACGGTCTTCGACACCATCCGCGCCATGAACCAGGCCGGGCGGACCATCCTGCTGGTGGAGCAGAACGCGCGCTCGGGCCTGGGACTGGCCAGCCATGGGGTCGTGATGGAGAGCGGCCGGATCCGGCTCGAAGGGCCCGGCCCCACCGTGCTCAACAATCCGGAGATCGGCCGGCTCTACCTCGGCGCCACCGCGTGAGCGAGTGGGACATCGTGGTGGCCGGCGCCGGTCACAACAGCCTGCTGACGGCCGCCTATGCGGCGCGGGCCGGCTTCAAGGTGCTGGTGCTCGAGGGCGCGGACCGGATCGGTGGTGACACCACGTCCGAGGAGCTGACCCTGCCTGGCTTCATCCACGATCCGTGTGCCACGGCGCACAACCTGATCCAGAGCAACCCCTTGATGCGCGACAACGAGCTGCAGCTCGATCGCTATGGCCTGCGTTATCTGTACCCGGATCCCGTGTTCATCATGCCCTTTCGCGACGGCCGCAGCATCACGATGTGGCGCGACCTCGATCGCACCTGTGCCGAGCTGGCGCGCTTCTCGGAGGCGGATGCGAAGGCGTACCGGACGTTGCTCAATGATTGGCAAAGCCTGTCGTCGATCATCAACGACGAGCGCGAGCACCCGCCGCGTCCGCCGTCAGAGGTGCTCGCCCGCACGCAGGCTGGTCCCCTTGGTGAGCTCGGTGTCCGAATCCGGCAGGCGCGCGCGCTGGACATCATCACCGAGCGCTTCCAGGAGGAGCACGTCCGCGCGTTCTTCGCCTGGATCGCCTTCATGACGCTGCACCCACTCGATGAGCCAGAAAGCGGAACGCTCGCCCTTTCCCTCGTCGCCGGCCGCCAACGCTTCAGCTGGATCCTGCCGGAGGGTGGGTCGATCCGGCTGCCGCTCGCGCTGGCGCGGATCATCGAAGAGAACGGTGGCACCCTCCTGACCGCCAAGCCGGTCACGAGGATCGTCGTCGAGGATGGGCGCGCGACCGGCGTCATCACGGCGGACGGGTCGACCTACGGCGCGACAAAGGCCATCGTGTCCTCGATCCACATCCGCCACCTCCCGGGTATCGTGGGCGAGGCGAATCTCGGCGCCGCATATTCCGCCGGCATCGCGCGCTGGAAGCCGAGCATCACGATGTTCGCCGCGCACTACGCGCTCAGCGAGGCGCCCCGATTCAAAACGGAGGCCGGTCCGATGGAGAGCGTGACGATGGGCGGCCTCGAATCGCTCGCGTCGCTGGCGCGGATGCTCGCGGCCTTTCGCGCCGGCCGCCTCGACCTGGGCGATCCTGTCATCCTGGCGCTGACGCCGACGGTAATCGATCCGTCGCGCGCGCCGGCGGGCCAGCACACCTTCAAGCTGATCAGCTTCCTGCCCTACGAGCTGGCCGAAGGCCCGCAGCACTGGGACGAGGTCAAGGATGAGGTCGCTGATCGCCTGCTCGAATCGGTCGCGGCGCTGACTACGAATCTCTCGCCGGCGATCGTGCTCGGTCGTGCGGTTTCGAGTCCGCTCGACCTGGAGCGGCGGAATCCCGCCAACTGGCGCGGATCGTGTCATGGAGGCGCGAGCACGCCCGACCAGAGCGGCTGGTTCCGGCCGGTCGAAGGCTGGTCGAAGTACCGCACGCCGGTCACCGGCCTGTACCAGACAGGTGCCTGCACCCACCCCGGCGGGTCGGTGTCCGGCCTTCCCGGCCGCAACTGTGCGATGGTGCTCCTCGCCGATCTCGGGGCGACCTCATTCCCTCCCTCGCGTGCGGGGGAGGGTCAGGGTGAGGGCCGCGTTAGGAAAGCGGCCGCTGGTTAAGCGTCGCGGTCAGGTGGACGGGAACGGGATGCGCCAGCGACTGGGCGGCGTGGCAGCCCCGCTCGGCGTGCGTGACGAGCCGGCGGACATTCGCGGCGGCCGCCGGACTAGTCACCGCGAGCTCAATCACGACCTCATCGAAGTAGGCGGGCGCGTCGTCGACGTCATATTTCTCGGTATTCCTGAAGGTCGCCCGGACGTCCGCCGATGCATCCTCGATCGGCACCTCGTAGAGTGGCGCGAACCGCGCCAGCTGGGTGAGGAGTCAAAACGCGGTCCCCATCATCAGGTACTGCAGCGGCGAGGGGCCTTTCTCGGTACCGCCGCGCGCCAGCGGCTCGTCGGACTCGACCACGAACTTGCCCATCCGGCCCTCGAGGTGGACGTCGTCCAGGATGCGAGCGACCGCGCGGGTCGTGGTGCGACGCTGCTCTGGCGATTTGGCGCTCATCTCCTGCCGCAAACGGACGATTTCATGCATCTGTTTGCGGAGGTCGACGCGACTCGAGGGAGTTTCGGAATCCGTCATGCGTCGTGGTTCATTATCTATGGTGGATCGATTTCGCAGAGGAGACGATGGCATTGAGCGCGCTCGAAACCACGAACAACGTGCAGGTCGCGGCGCACCACTGGCGACCGCGATTCATCGCCAATGGGATCGACGTCAATGACTTCGACGAGACGGTGAAGAACACGACCGACTGGTCGGACTGGGGTCCCCACTGGAAGGCCGTCGGTGAGGTGCACGAGGGCCTTGGCCGGGAGGCGGAGCAGCGCGGACGAACGGTATCGGCCACCCAGGCGTACCAGCGAGCGGCCTGGTGCTACCACCTTGGAAAGTTCCTATGGTTCGAGGATGCCAGGGTGCACGCCGAACTTCGAGACCGGTCGGTGTCCATCTATCGCCGGGCGCTCCCACATCTGGATCCGCCGGCGGTCCGGCTGGAGATCCCCTT
>VBFX01000065.1 GCA_005889395.1 Chloroflexota bacterium | reverse complement strand
CTCCGGATAGTTATAGGTACGAACTTTTTCGCTGCGGTCGCCCGAGCCCACGGCCGAACGACGAACTTCGGTCAAGGCCTCCTGCTGCTGTGCCATCTGGCGGTCGAGCAGGCGGGCCATCAGCACCTTTTCCGCTTTGGCCTTGTTCTTCAGCTGCGAGCGCTCATCCTGGCAGGTGACCACGATCGGCGGACCGCCGTCCTCGGGCGTGTAAGTGAGACGCACCGCCGAGTCTGTGGTATTGACGCTTTGCCCGCCGTGTCCGCCGGAACGGTAGACGTCGACCTTGAGCCGCTCCGGATCGATGGCGACATCGACCTCTTCGGCCTCCGGCATGACCACCACCGTGGCCGTCGAGGTGTGAATCCGACCCTGCGCCTCGGTCTCCGGCACGCGCTGCACGCGGTGGACGCCGTTCTCGAATTTCAGCCGCGAGTAGGCGCCCCGACCGCGAACCTCGAAGACGACTTCTTTGAAGCCGCCCCGCTCGGTCACGTTCTCCGAGAGCAGGTCGACTTTCCATCGCCGCGACTCGGCATAGCGGCTGTACATGCGGAAGAGATCGGCGGCAAACAATCCCGCCTCGTCCCCGCCGGTTCCCTGGCGAATCTCGATGATGACGTCCTTGTCGTCGGTAGGGTCCTTGGGCACGAGCGCCAGCTTGAGCTCGCCTTCCCGGCGGTCGCGCTCGGCCTGTTGCTTCTCAAACTCCTGTCTCGCATAGGCCTGCATCTCCGGATCCCGCTCCTGCTCCGCGAGCTCGCGCGCTTCGGCCATGGCATGCTCGGCACGGCGGTACGCTTCATAGAGTTGCACCAGCTCCCTGAGTTGGGCCTGCTCCTTGCTCAGCCGCTGGAGCTCCTTGAGGTTAGCGTGGACGGCGGGATCGGCCAGCCGTTCGGTGATCGCGTAGTACCGAGCCCGAACGGCTTCGAGCTGTTCGAACATCAGGCCGCGGCCTCTTTCTCCTCTAGCCGGGCCGCCTCGAAGGCGGCCAGCGCGACCTCGAGCTGACGGTCATCGGGCTCGCGCGTCGTGAGCTTCTGGGTCAGGAGAAATGGAAGGATCAGCACCTTGACGATCGGATTATTCCGATTGCGGCCGGCAAAACGAATGAACTCGTAGGCCAGCATGGCAATCACCGGAATCAGCACGATGCGGGAGAGGAGCAGGAGCGGAAGCGCCGGACGTCCAACCAGTCCGAAGACGAAGGCGCTCACGACCATCACGGCCAGCAAGAAGCCGGTGCCGCAGCGCGGGTGCAGCGTGCTCTGCGTCCGCACGTTGGGCACGTCGAGCGGTAGCCCTTTCTCGTAGGCGTTGATCGTCTTGTGCTCCGCGCCGTGGTAGGCGAACAGGCGCGCGATCTCGGCCTTGAAGGAGATCGCGTAGAGGTAGAGCAAGAGGAGCGCGATCCGTACCGCCCCGTCGACCACGCCGAAGAAGAGGTTGCCGTGTCCCCGGCTCAAAAAGCCGGCGGCGAGCAAGGGGACGCCGAGGAAAAAGAGCAGCGCGCCGGCGATGGCGATCGCCATCGTGACACGGATGGTGTTCGCGCTCAACTCGATCTGCTCGGCGGCGGCCTGGATGTTCGCCGACCACATCAGCGCCTTCATCCCGAGGTGGAGCTGTTCCCACAACCCGGCCAGGCCGCGCACGAGCGGCAGCTTCCAGAAGGGATGTGTATAGATGATGGAGCGCAATCGCTCGCGCAGAACCTGGATCTCTCCGTCGGGCTTGCGGACAGCGACGGCGTAGGTGGTGCGGCCACGCATCATAACGCCCTCGAGCACGGCCTGACCGCCGTAGAAGAACTTCTCCTGGCTCACCGCCGCGCTCATGCTAGTCCCTGCCTGACTCCGCCGGCCACACTGGGCTCAACGGGGTGGCGGGTTATCTCTTCCGCTGCTGGCGCTGCTGGAACCGGTCGACGCGGCCCTGGGTGTCGACAATCCGCTGCTGGCCGCTGAAGAAGGGATGGCACACCGAGCAGACCTCGGTCTTGAGCTCTTTCTGCGTCGAGCCGGTGGTGAACCTGTTGCCGCAGAGACAGATCACGACCGCGTCGTGGTAGTAGGTCGGGTGGATGGTGGCTTTCATGGGGCTCCCAATTCTATCTCAAGATGGCGGACGTTTGGAGCATGCCAACCCCAAGGGCGAAGAGCAAGCCGAGGTAGAGAGCCCCAACGGTGATCTTGGTCTGGGCGTCAACGGCGTAGTACGCCGGGTTGAGGACGGTCGACCGAAACCGCTGCCAGGTCGCAAAGGCGCCGAAGATTAGAACCAGGAACAACACCGGGCTGACCGTGGTCCCCGACTGCATCTCGAAGAGCAGCAACCCCGCGGCAATGGCCAGGCCGGCGACGTTGAACCACTTGGACAGTAATGACGTCACCCGTCCACCGTCGAGCGGCGTGAGCGGGATCAGGTTGAAGAGGTTGATCAGGAAGCCGAAGTACGCCAGCGCCCGAAACAGCTGGCCCGTACTCGACGAGGGCGCGGCCACATAGACGAGGTAGCACAGCCCGGCCGCGATCGATCCCAGCACCGGACCGCCGATCGCCATGATCGATTCCTGCGCGACGCTCCGCGGCTGCTGCTTCATGCTGACGAAGGCGCCGAGGAACGGGATCATGACCGGGAGGGTGACCGGCAGGCCAATGACCCGGGCCACCACGACGTGGCCGCTCTCGTGGATCAGGATGAGGAGCACGATGCCGACACCGAAGGCCCAGCCGAAGAGCTGCGCGTAGATCAAGGCGGTCACCCCGGTGGAGAGGACGGTGAACCACAGACCCTTGAACTTGAGAAGCAGCAACCCGACGTAGGAGAGCTTGCCGAAAATGAACGCCAGGACGGCGAGAATTCCTGCCGCCAGCCCGCCGTTGCGCCGTCCGCGGTTGCCCGGCTGTGCCGGGATATCGGCCTGGACGGGCCTGTCCGTGCCGTAACCGTAATCGGCCCCGCCGGCAGCGGGCTCCTGGTTCGGCGAGTACAGATCAGCCATCACTTTGAGCTTGCCCACCGCCTGGGCCTTTCAATCACTTCAAACGGGGTGAGCGCGCCGGGCGTTACGCCGAGATTCGCTCCCGTACGCGCCAGGGCCGGGTGAAGTTGCCCAGCTGCAGCCCGGCGCAACGGGCGGTGAGCTCCCTCACGAAGCGACGCATGCCAATGCCGCGGGTGGGATTCGGGATGCGCTCGAGCAGCCAGTGCGGGTCGACGTTGAGGCTACGCAGCTGGACCTGGTGGACGCGATGCTTCCGGACGAAGGCCACCAGCGCATCGATCTCGGCTTGGGCGTCGCTGATGCCCGGGAACGTCAGCAGGTTGATCGTGACCTGGCCGCCGGCGGCCGCCATCAGCTCCGCGCACTGCTCGACCTG
>VBFX01000064.1 GCA_005889395.1 Chloroflexota bacterium | reverse complement strand
CGATCCAGTGCGAGTACTACGCGCTCGAGGGCCTCGGCGCGCTGACCCACACGACGCAGCTCATCCAGCGGGAGCTCAATCCGCGGCTGAAGATCGGCGGCATCGTCCTGACGCTCTTCGATCCCCGGCTGACGCTGGCGCTCCAGGTCGCGGAGCAGGTCCGCAAACGCTATCCAGAGAAGACGTTCCAAACCGTCATCCCGCGCAACGTGCGCCTCAGCGAGGCACCCAGTCACGGTATGCCGATCACGCAATACGACCCGACCTCACGTGGCGCCGTCGCCTATCAGGAACTCACTAGGGAGTTGATCGCCAGATGAACAAACGACGTGGTTTGGGTCGGGGCCTCGAGGCCCTGATTCCTTCGGGGAAGTACGTCGAGGAGCTGAGCGACAACCGCGCCCGGCGCCGCTTCGCCCTGCAGATCGCGATCGCCGAGATCAAGCCGAACCCCGAGCAGCCGCGCCGCGCTTTCGATCCGGCGTCCTTGCAGGAACTCGCCGACTCCATCCGAATCCACGGCATCCTGCAGCCGTTGCTGGTTCGCGAGGGACTTGCCGGCTACGAGCTGATCGCCGGCGAACGGCGGCTCCGAGCTGCCCAGATCGCCGGCCTGACGGAGGTTCCGGTCATCGTGCATCCTGGCAGCGGCGGCCGCCTCGAGGAGCGGTTGGAGCTGGCGCTGGTGGAGAACCTGCAGCGCACCGACCTCAACGCCATCGAAGAGGCGCGCGCCATTCAGCGGCTGCTGCGTGACTTCGGCCTGACCCAGGAAGCCCTCGGCGAGCGGATCGGAAAGAACCGCGTTGCGATCGCCCAGAGCGTCCGTCTCCTCGGTTTGCCCGAGCTTGCGATCAAGGCGATCGAAACCGGCGCGATCACGGCCGGCCACGGGATTGCCCTCCTCGGGCTGGCGACCGCCGCGCAGCAACTGGGCGCCCTCGAGCGGCTGGTCAAGGAGCGCTGGAGCGTGCGTCAAACAGAAGAGTGGGTGCGGGCCCGTGCCACCGAGGCTGGGACCAGGCTGCCCCGGCATCACGCAGCGACGGTGGATCCCGAAACGCGCGCCGTCGAGGAAGAGTTTCGCCGGGCGCTCGGCACGAAGGTCGTCCTGACCAGGCTCAAGCACGGCGGTCGGCTGACCATCGAGTTCTACAGCAACGAGGAGCTCGAGGCGCTCCGGCGCCGCCTTACCCGCTAGACCTTACACGTGTAACTATTCGCGGATCCAGCGATCCGCGGTGCGCTCGTACTCGTGCAACTCGCTCGGCTGAAAGAAGAGGGCGATTTCGGTTTCGGCGCGACCCGCCGAGTCCGATCCATGGATCAGGTTCATGCCGAGGTCGAGCGCGAGGTCGCCGCGAATCGTCCCCGGTGCGGCCTTCAGCGGATCCGTTGCGCCCATCAAGCTGCGCACCACGCTCACCGCCTCGCGCCCTTCCCAGATCATGGCTACCACGGGCCCCGAGGTGATGAACGCGATCAACCCCTCGTAGAAGGGTTTGCCGTGGTGCTCCGCGTAGTGGCGGGCCGCCACGTCTTTATTGATCCGCATCATCTTGAGGCCGATCAGCTTCAGGCCGCGACGCTCCAGCCGTGCGAGGATGGCCCCGGCCAAGCCTCGCTGAACGCCATCGGGCTTGACCAGAACCAGCGTGCGCTGCATCGTTATCGGCCCGCGGCGAGAGTCGGCTTGGCGCCGAGGAACCCGACCTGGCCGAGCGGCCAGATGCGGATTTCGGCTTTGCCAAGGATCGCGTCCAGGTCGACGGGCCCGAAGCTCCGCGAGTCGCTCGAATGGTTGCGATTGTCGCCCAGCACGAAGTACTGATTCGGTGGGATCAACTGGTCCTGCCCCGAGGCAGGCCAATTGTTGTTATAGGTCCAACGCTCCGGGAGATAGGGCTCGTTCAGCACCTGGCCATTGATGTAGACGACGCTGTTGGTAATGTGCACCCGCTCACCGGGCAGGGCGATGATGCGCTTGATGAAGTCGCGACTGGCTTCGTCGGGCGGCTTGAACACGATGATGTCGCCCCGTTGCGGCTGGTGGAGCTTGTAGGAAATCTTCGACGCCACCAGCAGGTCGTTGTCGTGCAGCGTGGCGTACATGCTCGAACCCAGTACGTGGACGGTTTGCACGGCGTACTGGATCACCACGTACAGAACGAGCGCAAGGAACACAATCTCGAGCGTGTCCCTGAGAAAAGACTTCTGGCGCGCTGGTTGCTGGGGCGCCGGCGGTTGCGCCATGTGCGGCTGCGCCATCCTTTAGGTGTTCAACTTCATCCGAGGGCGATTCATTCTATCTCTCAAGCGATCTGCTTGAGGAAGGGCGCGTCGCTGCGGAAGGGGCCTATTACCGCGAGCTGCAGCG
The DNA here is from genome assembly GCA_005889395.1 of Chloroflexota bacterium. Classification (GTDB taxonomy): domain Bacteria; phylum Chloroflexota; class Dormibacteria; order CF-121; family CF-121; genus CF-13. Next base: position 757 of record VBFX01000064.1, on the reverse strand, counting down.
CCTGGCTGAAGAGCTCGTTGGCGATCCGCATGAGGTCGTCCGCGGTGACCGCATCGATCTCCGCCATGTTCTCATCAACCCCCTCGATTCGACCGGTGAGGGCTTCCTGCCCGCCGTACCAGGTCGCCACCGAGTTGGTGCTCTCCATCTGCAGCAGCAACCGGCCCTTGTAGAACTCTTTGGCCTTGGTCAGCTCCGGGCTCTGCACCGGCTCCTTGCAAAGCCGCCGCAGCTGGCCGACGATGGCGCCCACCGCGCGCGCGGCCTGGCGAGGCTCTGTTCCCGCGTAGACGCCGAGCACCCCGGTGTCGAACATCTTGTTTACGTAGGAGTGCACGTCGTAGGCCAGGCCCAGCTTCTCGCGGACTTCGAGGAATAGGCGGGAGCTCATGCCCTCGCCGAGGACGCAGTTGAGGATGTCGATCACGTGGCGGTCGCGATCCATGTAGGAGGGCGCGTGCACGCCCACGCATACGTGCGCCTGCTCCGTCTTCTTCGACTTCATCAGGACGCTGGGCTTCAGCCCGTTACCGACCGAGGGCAAGAACGACGGGGGTGCGGCGCCGTTGCCGCGTACCTTGAGATAGGGCTGGACGAGGGCGATCGCTTCGTCATGCGTCACCGGGCCCGCAATGGTCACGACCAGGTTACGCAGCAGGTAATGCTCTTCGAGGTAGCGCAGCAGGTCATCCCGCGACAGGGCGCGGACGGACGCCTCGGTCCCCCCCACATCGCGGCCGAGCGGGTGATCCGGCCA